>JAYUWD010000539.1:0-8559 GCA_043753735.1 Gemmatimonadaceae bacterium | reverse complement strand
CCGTCCATCCTTGATTAAGGATTTGCGCGCCCGCGATCGACGGCAACAGCATGGCAACGGCCAACAGCTTTCGTACTAATTTCACAAATGCCTCAACTGAATGGGGGTGATTGCATCAAAGCGCCCCAGCGCGCACGCCGAGATACATGGCGAAAGTGCGACTGTCGGTGACGACTGTCAAGTCACACGAAGGTGATGATCTCGCGTGCCCTCCGCGAAGTGGGCGCAGCCTGTCAGCCGAAGTCTTGAGACCGCCGTCAGCTGCAACGCATCGTGACCGGAAACTCCCGCTAAAAGCCAGCGGAAACGCGCAACACCACCGAGCGCCCGAGCGCATCCGCGAACTCCTTGTAGCGGCTCATGTAGTCGCGGTAGCGCACATTGCCGATGTTGCGTGCGGTGACGTCGACGGTCACGACCCGACCCGCGGCCGAAACGACTCCGCCGAGTGCGCCGTGCAGCAGTAGCGACCCCGGAGGCGCGAAGTCTCGCGCCTCGATACGGGTTTGACGCCGATTCGCTTCGACTTGCATGGAGAGATAGGGGCGCTGCACCGATCTCGCGGCTGCGCCAAGCAGGGGAACTCGAGGCAAGCGCTCCCCATCGACCCGAATCCCTGTCGAACCGCGAAGCGGGGGCATGTACAGCAGCGGTGTACGCGTGGTCGTGTTGGTACCTTGCACAAAGTCGACCGACGCCGTCAACGCCAGGTGCGATGCGGGTCGCCACTCGCCGCTCGCTTCTGCTCCCTGCAACAACGCGTTCCCTTGCACCACCTGCAAAGAGTCGAACAGCAGTCCACCGGTACCGAACGGTCGGAGATACAGATAGTCCCGGATCGCGTTGCGATAGACCGTGATCTCGCCGCGCACGCGGGACGCCTGCAGGCGGAGGGCGACATCGGTGTTGAGTGAGGTTTCCACACGCACGGTGCTGTCGCCACGCTCGTAGGCGCGACTCCCCTCGTGAAATCCGTTGGCGAAAAGCTCCTGCGCGGCGGGGGCACGAAATCCTCGGCCAACGTTGGCGGCGATGGCCAGCGGGCCGCTGAGCTGCCAAGCGGCACCGGCCGTTCCAGTGATCGCCCGAAACGCCCGAGACTGCGCACGAAGCTTGAGCACCGCGTCATCGTTGGCTCGCAAAGATTGCCAATCCGCACGCGCACCCATGGATACGTTTAACCGTCCCTGTTCGCGTTGCTCGTAGACGAAGATGCCGAGTCCTCGTGTCGCGTTGCTCGGGATCAGCGTCTCGATACCACGCTTGTCGAAGGTGCCGTGAGATAGCGCCGCACCAACAGTTCCACGCCATCCGCCCATCCAGGGCGCGTGGGTGAATGTGCCGCGACCATTCCAACTTCTCGCTAGCAGACCGAGCGCGGGAATGGTGGCACCGTCCGATTCGAACTCGCGACGAAAGTTCTGCTCGCCGCTGAAGCGCAGATCCATGCGTCCGCGCTGCCCTGATCGTTCAACCAGAAGCGTGCCCCGTTCAGTGGAAAGGCGCTGAAAGCCGGTGAAGCCCGGATCCTTGACAGGATCGTCGTAGATCTCGATGCGCTCCTCGCGCGCCGACGCAACCACGCGCACTTCGCCCCACGACGGTCGTACGCCAAGGGTCAACTCACCGAATCCCGTCTTGCTGCCGGTGTTCAACAACGCCGACGTCGCCGTGTGCATGTCCTGCGCGACACGCCCCGTACCCACGGCCCGCCATGCCACTTTGCCGTGAGCCGCCGCCACGGACACCGTCACGTCCGGCGCGCGCAGGTTGCTGTTGTAGCTGGCGCTCAGTTGGCGCGTGACACCGCTACTCGCGGCGCCGTCCGACCACGGCAACGCACGCGGAATGATGTTGATCACGCCGCCCATGGCTTCGGCGCCGTACAGCACACTGGCTGGTCCTTTGATCACTTCGACGCGCTCGGCGGTGGCCGTTTCGACATTGGGGCCATGATCCGTGCCCCATTGCTGCCCGTCCACCCGATTGCCGTCGGACATCGTGACCACGCGCGTGGAGTGCAGCCCACGAATGACCGGCTTGCCGATGCCAGTGGTAAGACTCATGGAGCGGAGCCCCGGCATGTCGGCCAGCGTTTCACCAACCGAGGCGCCCTGGCTGCGGCGCAGCGCTTCCGCACCCAGGACAGCGGTGGGCTGCGTGGCGCGGTGAGTTGTGGTGGCGACCACTCCGGCGCTGATCTGTACCGCGGCCAGTTCGATCCGCGAGGCGCGCATTCGCAGGGTCAGGCGGACGGGTACGCCGTCCCGCAGCTCGACCGCACGGGTTTCCGGCAGTAGTCCGAGCCGCTGGAAGCTTATGGTATAGCTGCCGCTGGGGAGCGCGGCCAGCACGAACCGGCCGAGCGAGTCGCTGACCGCAACGCGCTGGAGCTCCACGAGTGTCACACGGACGCTGGCAAGCGGACGCGCGTCGGCACCGGTGATTTCACCCAGCACCGACGGGGCCTGGGCCGCGGCCAGCGGCCGAACGGCGGCGGCGAGCCCGAGGGCGGTGACAAGTCGGAGGAGTCGTAACATGCAATGAGGGTGAACGGCGGACCGAATTTAGGCAAGCCTCACTTTGATATTTCTCAAGCCTAATCTGAAACGGCGGCGGCGTCGGATTTAGGTATTGTCCCACGCCGCTGTGAGAATCTTCAGCTTTGATCGTGGATGCGTCATCATCACGGTCACGCGCACCACGCTCGATATCGATGACGATGTACGCGCTTTACTCGATGTGAATGTGCTGATCGCGTTGCTCGATGCGAATCACTGCTCGCACCGTGCCGAGCTGTGTTGGCTGGCCGCCAACGCCGCACAGGGCTTGGCATCGTGCCCGATCGCGCAGAATGGCTGTGTGCGGATCATGAGCCATCCCGGCTATCCCGGCACCCTCGCCGTGAGCGACATTTTCGGGAGGCTTTGCTGCTGACCTTCGATCGATCGATCGCGATCAGCGCATTTAAAAATACCACCACGGCAGCGGTGATGGTGCTGTAGCCGTGCCCCTGGTGCTGGCGGCCGTCGTGGGGCTTACCCGCCGTCATGCCGCGCGGCCTCCTTGGCCCGCTTTGATAGCGGTTTCCTTTGCAGTCGGACTATCCGTTCGCAGCTCGTGACGCAGTACGGTGGAAACCCACGGCTGCCATGCCGACGACGCCGAGCGCCATCAAAGCGAAAGCACTGGGTTCCGGGACCGTTGTACTCGGAGGGCGGTTCGCATCGGCGTAATTCACACCAGACTCTAGAAACAGCGTGAAGGTTGTCACTGGAGCGTGATCCGCATCGAACATCTGCACGCCGGTGATTTTGGCCGTGGCAAGAAAATCGGTGTCGGCTCGGCCATACGCCCAAGCGAGCAGTTCGGGGCTGCGAGTGGCACGGCGGGACCCGATCTCCGCAGTACGCCGGCGTTAGCGGAGTATCAGCATAAGCGCAGCCAGCACGGCGACCGCAAGGAACCCGCAAATCATCGCCGTCGAGGACGTCTTTTGTGGCGCGAACGAGGGCGCAGCTGGCGACGACGGCACTGATGCAGGGCCGATGGTTGACGGTCCAACCGCCCTTTCAAACTTGGTGGGTTCGTTGTGGGGAGGAACCCTCCCTTTATCGAGCGCGTCAACCAGCGATTCCGCCAACTGTGGACGATCCGCCGGCAGCTTGGCGAGACAACGCATGATCAGTTCGACCAGATACGCTGGCGCGTTCGGTCGATAGACCGACACGGGCACTGGCACTTCTTTCACATGCGCGCGCAACTGCCCGTGCAGACTCCGCCCTTCGAACGGCGTGCGCCACGCGAGCAGTTCGTAGGCCACAACTCCCCACGCATAGATGTCCGCGCGCGTGCCGACACGCGGATCTCCCGACGCCTGCTCGGGGGACATGTACGTAGGTGTGCCGAGTGCGATGCGACGGGTGGTTAGTTTGAGGTCCATATCGGCTGTCGGGTTGTCGTCGGCGCTCAGGAGTGCCTTGGCGACGCCAAAGTCGACGATCATCGCAATGTCGCCGGACAAGAGCACATTCTCCGGTTTGACATCGCGATGAACCACGCCGCGCCGGTGTGCGTACGCCAGTGCACTCGCCATGTCACGCAGAATGCTCTGAACCTCTGGGATCGACATGCTGGTGCGTCCACCAAGTCGCTCGCGCAACGATTCGCCATCGATGAACGGCATCGCGAACCACGGGAGCCCGTCTGTTCCTCCACTGGCGAGCATCGGGACGATGTTCGGATGCTGCATGCGACCGGCGACTGCGATTTCGCGCTGGAATCGGGCGAGTGAGATATCAGCGGCGAGATCGGGAGGAAGCACCTTGATCACCACCTGGCGACCGGTCGCCACTTCCGTTGCGCGAAAGACGCGGGACATCCCGCCGCCACCCAACTCGTGACCCAGCGCGTACGTCCCGCTCACCGCCTCTCGAAGGCGCGCGAGCATCTCCTTCTCTGCCATGGTTGGAAATGTGCCCGACGTCGTCAGCCGCCGAAAGCCGCCCGGGCTATCGTCGGCAAACCGCCAGTGCGTTGCCGCACACACGTCCACCCCACAGCTTGCGTGCGTTGACTGCGACCAGCTTTCTCAGGATCGCCAAAAACGCCCCCCCCTCGCCCGCCCATGAGCATTTCCTGGATCGACTGGGTTATCGCCGCTGCCACCATTCTGGTCTGCTTCATCCCCGCACTCTTTCTGGCCAAGCGATCGGGATCGAGCACCGCGGAATTTTTCGGATCCGGACGCTCCGTCCCCTGGTGGCTAGCCGGCCTCTCGATGGTCGCCACCACCTTTTCCTCTGACACGCCCAATTGGGTGACGGAGCAGGTGCGCCGCTACGGCGTCGCCGGCAATTGGCAGTGGTGGGCGTTCGTCCTTACCGGCGTGTCGACGGTGTTCTTTTTTGCGCGACTCTGGCGTCGGTCGGGAGTCCTGACAGACCTGGAATTCTACGAACTCCGCTACTCAGGGAAATCGGCGTCGGTGGTGCGCGGATTTCGCGCCGTGTACCTCGGCCTTTTTTTCAACTGCTTCATCATGGGAATGGTGACGCTGGCCGCGTGCAAGATTGCCAACATCCTGTTCGGACTTCCGCCTTGGCAAACGATTGTCATTTGCGGGCTGTTGAATGTCGTTTTCGCCGCGTACTCGGGGCTCTGGGGGGTGCTGGTCATCGACATGATCCAGTTCTTCATCAAGATGACCGCCGTCTTTGCCGCGGCGTGGTTCTCACTCGTCGAAGTAGGACGTCGACTCGCCGGCGAAGCGAGCGGTGTTGTCGGACTTAAGCTGCTCGTCGCCAAACTCTCGACGTTGCAGGTGGTGCAGAGCACCGCCGCGAATGCGCAGCCGGTGATGTCGACACAGGACGGCGTCGGTCAGCCGATACTCGACATGCTCCCCAACTTCAGCATGTCCGAACTTGCACTCATGATTTTTATCATGCCGATCGCGATCAGCTGGTGGGCCAACTGGTATCCGGGTGCTGAACCCGGTGGCGGATCGTATATCGCGCAGCGCATGCTTGCATCCAAGTCAGAAAAGGACTCACTCGGCGGAACGCTCTTCTTCAACATCGCGCACTACGTGTTGCGGCCTTGGCCGTGGATCATCACGGCGCTTTGTTCGATCATCATCTACCCCGATCTCGCGTCGATCAAGGCGGCATTTCCCAACGCAGACGCTGCGCTTATCGGCCACGACTCGGCGTTTCCGGCAATGCTGAAATTTCTGCCCGTCGGCTTTGTCGGGTTGATGATTGGTGGACTGCTCGCCGCAAATTCCTCGACCATTCTCACCCACCTGAATTGGGGATCGTCGTACCTCGTCCACGACTTCTATCGTCGCTTCATCAAGAAGGACGCATCGGAGTCGCACTATGTGAACGCGGGTCGACTGTCGACGGTCGGGCTGTACGTCTTTGCTGCACTCCTCAGCCTGGGGATGAGCTCTGCGCAGCAGGCATTTCAGGTGCTGTTGTCGATCGGCGCCGGAACCGGATTGCTCTACATCGCGCGCTGGTTCTGGTGGCGCGTGTCGGCGTGGTGCGAGATCGTCGCGATGGCGGTGTCGCTCATTACGTCGCTGGCGGTACCCAAGCTCATGCCTGGTGCTGATTTCGCGACGACCACCATCGTGCAGGTCGGTATCACCACAATCGCCTGGCTCATCACGGCATTTGTTGGGCCGGTGACCGATCGCGCGATACTCATCTCATTCGTGCAGAAGGTGAAGCCAGCGGGACCCGGCTGGACGGAGATTCGTGCAGCGGCCGGTATTTCCGACGCGGACGTGGAGCGGGAGAACCGTATCGGCGCCGCCTTTGTGGGTTGGATTGCGGGCTGTGTGGTGATTTGGTCGTCGCTCTTTGCGATCGGAAATTTTCTGTACTCGTCGGGCGATCCGTCACGACTGCCGACCGCGTGGATGTTGAGCGGCGTGCTGCTCGTGAGCGGGTTCGTGCTGCTGCGCGTCACGCGGCAGCTGTGGGCGGATAGCACGGACTCGCAGGCAAGGGCGGACGCGAAGGCCGGAGTGTAGTTGTATTGCTGTTACGGCTTTCTCGCCGCCTTCTTGTCCGCCGCCAACGACCGATAGTACTCCTCGATCATGGCGCGGTATTCGGCCGGTACCGGTGCACTCGCGCCCAGTGCCGGCCGTCCCTGTTCGCCCAGTCCGAGCGAGCGGTAGAGACCGAATTCAAAGGTCTTGAGGCCTTCGATCATCGCGCTTTGCAGCTTATCCAGTCCCTTTGGATCGGCGAACGTTCGTCCGGATTCCAGTTGCCGCAAATGCTCGATCGCTTTGTCGAGATCACGCGTGTCGACGCTTTGTTTGGCCAGATCGCGGCGCAGCGCTTCGGCGTTTTCACGCCGCAGGCGGAACTCACTTGCGAGCTGGCGCGCATCGTTGCCCGCCATGCCCCGCGCCGCGCCGCCGGTCGTGGCACCGCCATTCAACGAGCTGTTGGGTGAACCACCCGAACGTGCCTGGCCGTTGTTGTTGCCTCCGCCCTGCGCCCCCTGCTGCTGGCCCTGGCTGCCCTTCTGCCCTTGTTTCCCCTGCTGACCCTCAGCTTGGCCTTGTTGGCCCTGCTGTTGTCCCTGTGCGCCCGCCTGGCCTTGCTGAGTGGGCTGGCTGGGCTGGCCATTTGCGCGGTCCGCCACACGCTCGCGTAGCGACTCGAGTTCGCGTACCAAATCGCGGGTACGCGCCAACGACCTTTCCTGCTGACGCGACGCCGACTCGCCCTGCGTAGCTCCTGCGGCTTGGCGCACACGATCGGCAACGTCTTTCAGGTTTTCGCTGATCTGTTCTTCAAACGAGTTTGCGTACTCGGGCGAACCGCCACGCATGACGTTTTTTGAAAAGTCGATCTTGTCCTTGATGCGCGCGTCCCGAATTGCGTCTGCCGCCTCACCGAGCTTGGTCGCGGCTTTCGGCTGATCGCGTTTGCCGTCGCGTGACAAACGATCCGCGTCCGCTTCGAGCTTTTCGACATCGCGACGGAGCGCGTCTTTTTGCTCCGCAATACGACGTTGCTGCTCCCCCTTCTGATCCGCCGGGGCACCCTGCATGCCGGCCACGCCGTTGGCAATTTCCTTTTGACGCGCTTCGAGATCCCGGGCCTGCTGCGCCAACTTCTGAATGCCGCTGTTCGTGTTGGACGTCTTGTTCTGTTCAAGCTGCCTTGCCGCGCGATTCAACTCTTCCAGTGCGGCGCTTCCCTGTGAGGCGGAACCGACCGCCGCACGGCGCATCGCATCGGCAGCTTGCTGCATCTTCTGCGCAGCGTCCGCGAGCTCCTTCGAATTCTGCTCCCGCGACAGCCGCTCCAGACGACGCGCCTCTTCTTCCGCCTGTTTGGCGAGATCGCGCTGCCCGCCACCGCCGCCACCCGCGCTTGATTCGCGACCAAGCTTGTCGCGCATCGCCTGCGCCATCCGCTGCATGCGTTCGTTCTCTTGCTGCTGACGCGCGGCGAGTTGCTTCAAGCGATCGAGGGTTTGATCGACCGCTTGCTCGGCCTGCTTTTGCTGCTGCGACTGTTGTTGCTGCACGGCTTCGTACTGGTTGCGAAGCTTGTCGGTTTCTAAACCGAAAAGGTCAGCGAGATCTTCTGCTTTCTGACCGCCGCCGCCTCCACCGCCGCCTCCGCCGCCTCCGCCACCCATCTGCACCTGAACGTCGCGGTACAGTGCTTCGGCGCGCTGCAAATGTTGCAACCCGCGTTGCGCCGCCGGCATCGCTTCGCCGCCAAGCCCACGCCCAAGCTTTTCCTCGGTGCCCTTGAGCTCAATGACCGCCGTGTCGAGCTCACTCTGAATCTTCTGAAAGGTCGTGTCCTGTTTCGACACGCCACGATCGGTCAATCGCTTCGACAGATTGGCGACGTCCTCACGCAATCGCCCCTCGGCGATCGTCAGCGTAGTGATGTCTTCACGACGTTTCTTGGCGGCTGTTGCAAGACTGTCGCGCAGCCAGTTGAAAGTGCCTGCGACAACATCGCGCTGACGTTGTACAAATCCGTCTGGCGAGTCCGGCTGCTGTCCCCC
>JAYUWD010000538.1:0-8576 GCA_043753735.1 Gemmatimonadaceae bacterium | reverse complement strand
GCCCGCCCCGCGCTGCCTTGATCGGGTCAACATCGCCAATGATGTCAGCGACGGTCACATCGGGCGTGGCGAGCTTTTCGACGTAACGCGCGTCGCGTCCAACCCAGGCGATCGGTGTGTCTTCACCGTGTTCGGCGATCAGTAGCTTCGCAAACTTGGAGATGGGCGCGAATGGGTCGTCGTTCACTTCGCTTCCCGCCACAATCGGCATCTGCTCGTCGAGCAGCGTGACGAGCGCCCTGAGGATACGCGATTTGGCCTGTCCTCTAAGTCCGAGGAGAATGAAGTTATGACGGGCCAGAACCGCGTTGACGATCTGCGGCATGACGGTCTCCTCGTAGCCGAGCACGCCCCGAAAGAGAGGACCACCCTCGCGCAGCCGTGCAATGAGGTTACGTCGAAGCTCGTCCTTGACGCTTAAAGGGCGAGTGGTGGCGTAATGCGAGCGTCGCAGCGCGCCAAGGGTGTCAGGAAGACGGGACACAGTTCGGGACTGGGGAAATACGAACACACAGTAACCACCTTAGCACCGGGGGGCAGAGGTTAGTTCCCGGGGACGATTTTGTTCAAACTTGACACAACGAGCTGGACTGGTAGATTGCCAATTCTGAACCTCCTCGGCAAAAGCCGAGCGGGCTGTGCGCTTCCCCGCACGTGCACAAACGCTATTGCCTCGGAGTCTCCACATGAAGCGCATTGCTCTGTTCGCCGCTGTCATTACGCTCGCCGCTTGCTCCGCCAAGGAAGCCGCTCCTGCCGCCGATTCCGCCGCTGCCGCAGTTCCGACCATGGCTGCTCCGGCCTCGGCCGCGGACAGCATGAAGAAGGATTCGACTACCATGGCTGCTCCGGCCGCTGACTCAACCAAGCATTAGGCAGTCGGTTTGTTGTGCAGGCGGGGCGCATTCTTCGGAATGCGCCCCGCTTTGCTTTCTACCTTCCGCGCCCCCGACTACTCGCCGGAAGGGAATGGCAGCGTCGAGACGCGCGCTGAAATTTCACCGAGGTCGTTAGCGACTACGACTTGCTGACCATCGGCAACCTCACGACGCAGCATCGCAATGGCAATCGGGCCGAGTCTGGGCGACACCACTGAGCTCCGAACGTCGCCTACGACCTTCCCTGATTCGTCGAACACCGCCGCGCCCTGCGGCAGTGGCGCCGACCCAAACAGCGCACGCAGGTTCTTGTTCACGTGCCCCCGGAAATGAATGCGCGCAACCGTCTCCTGCCCCGTATAGCACCCTTTCTCAAATGAGATCGCGCCAAGGGTGTCGAGATTGGCTTCCTGGGGCAGCGTGTTTTCATCCATGTCCACGCCGAACGCCGGCCGGCCCCCTTCGACACGCGCAACGTTCCACACGTCTTGCGTCGCTCGCTTGCTCGGCGATGCTCGGAGACGCGCTTGCACAATGGCGGCGTTCGCGGCATCTGCGATGATGATGAACCCCGGCAGTGATCCCATGAGCGGTGCGCGCACCAGTCGCACTGAGGCAGGGCCAAGATTCCACGGGCCGTGATGCCAGACCGGCCATTCCACCAGCGCGGACGCCATCACATCGCGTAGGTTTTCAGCCGTAGCGCCAGCGCCGCCAAGCGCGGCCACCGCGTGTGGCGCACGCGCGCCGTAGATCATCCACGTCGCGTACCGCTCCGTTTCGTCGGCAACCTTAGCCAAGCGTGGATTTACGTATTTCCGGGCGAGTGCAAGCCACGAATCGGATGCCGCGCGCAATACCGACAGCAGAAATGTCTCGGCGTCTTCTCGGATGACGAGCATATCGGCGACGATCTTGCCTTTCGGCGAGAGCGCGGCCGCATACTGTCCCTCGCCTGGCTTGAGCGCCATGACATCGTTGGTCACCAAACCGTTCAGCGCTTCGGCAGCTTTCGGACCTCTGATGCTGCTCCAAGTGCCCACGGACTCGAACCATGCGGCATCGTTCCGCAACGCGTAATACGAACTGATTTCATCCCGCGTGAGCGTTTCCGGCACCACCAAAGGCGCACGCGTCTCAGCATCGAGGGGCGTTTTCGCTTCGCTTGTCTCGTTCACGTCCCCCTCCTGTTCCGCTGGGCACCATCGCACAAACCGCAACGCCTGCCGCATCATTGCGGCAGCGCAGCCGCAATCTACCATCGCGCCGGTCGGGTGCGCCGGCCGACAGCGTCAATCACGCAAGCGTATCGACAACCATCACATCACGTAGATACGTGCGGGCAACGTTCGCGGAAAGGTCGCAGCACTCGAATGCCGTGCATTCGTCGAGCGGGACGCGTTGAGTGGCGAGCCGACGTGCAATCGCCGACCAGGAGTTGTCCGTGGACGAAGCGCCGTATACCCGAGGGCCGTCGTCCGGGCATCGAATGAAGGTGACGATGTCTGCGAGTCCCGTGAACTCGATGAGGCGATCGACATCGCGCCGCGCGCTTTCCGCGCGTAGCACAACGCGCCCATGGGTCGACGCCCGCGCGGTGAGCCACTCTGCGGCTCCATCGCGTACCGAAAGCCCTTGTGAGACCATCGCGGTGAAGCTGCGCCGCGCTCGCAGAACCGCGAGATCGCGCGCCGTCGCATCGCATTCCACTTCCAGCGATTCACTGCGCGAACGTAGCGCTGCTTCGATGGCTTCGTCGAGCGAGCGACCACGCACCAGCAACAACGCTTCCTCGACCGAGCACGGCGCGATTTCGGCCGACACCGACTCGGAGATTGCAAGGGCCCGTGCGGAAAGCGTATCGGCCACGAGTCCATCGAAAGCAACGATTGTCGCGCCCGCTCGCCGCATCGGCCTATTCTCCGCTCTATCCACTGCGCTCGTCACCGGCCAAGCAGCTCGTGCCGGCTGGAGCGCGCATGACCTTTATCATCGGCCGCGTAACTTACCGCGCGTCGGCGCGGTACGAGGCATCGAGCAGTTCGATCGGATGGACGACGCGCACCCGTGACGCACTGCGCATCAACCCGGCGCCAATCTGCATCATGCAACCGGGATTTCCAGTCGCCACGTAGTCAGCCCCTGTCTCGGCAATGCGTTCGAGCTTTGGTGCGAGCACGGCGTCCGAAGTATCCGGTTCAACGAGATTGTAGATGCCCGCGCTGCCGCAGCACTGGTCTGCGTCAGCCAACGGCAACAGTTCGAGACCGGGGATTGCACTGAGTACCGCAAGCGGTTGCTTCACGATGCGCTGTGCGTGCATCTGGTGGCATGGTGGATCGTGTGTCACCCGTAGCGCGAGCGGTCCGCCAACTTTAGGGCCGGCCGCGGCGAGCAACTCACTCACGTCACGCGCGCGTTCGGCGATCCGTTCCGCGCGTGGCCTCCAAACGGGATCGTCGTGCAGCAGGTGCGCGTACTGCTTCACCATCGCGCCGCAGCCGGCCGAATTTATCGCGATGTACGAGGGAGCCGCCGCCTCGAACGCAGCGATGTTCGCACGCGCGAGCACGCGAGCGCCTTCAAGATCGCCGGCGTGCGCGTGCAGCGCGCCACAGCAATGCTGCTGCTGTGCCGTGATCACCTCGTAGCCGTTCGCGGTGAGGACGCGTTGAGTCGCGTCGTTCACATGCCCAAAAAGGCCGCGCATCACGCACCCTTCCAGCAGCGCGACCGTACCGCGCGCGCCTGTCGGCGGGACAGTATTGGAGGGAGTCGATGACCGCTGGGCCGTACTTGTGGGGCGAAGCAGCGTGACAGGAGCGGTCGACGCCAGCATCGCGAACGGAAACGCGAGTCGATCGGGCAGCATGCGCGCGAGAACGCGAGGCAGGCCCGTCGCGCGTGCAATGCGCGCTGCCACAAGGGCGACTCTCAACAGAGAGCGATGCGCAAAAATCGACAGGACGAGGCGCGCCACGGCGGGCGTTCCGCGTACCGGCGCCATCGTCGCCCGAGTCGCCTCAAGGAGTTCGCCATACGGCACTCCCGACGGGCACGCGGTCTCGCAGGCCCGACAGCCGAGACAGCGATCCATGTGTCGCCCGACATCGGGATCGTCGAGTGCGATGTCGCCATCGAGCATCCGACGCATGAGCACGAGTCGGCCACGTGGACTGTCGTTCTCGTCTTCGAGATTCACGTATGTCGGGCACGCCTGCAGGCAGAAGCCGCAGTGAACGCACGCGTCCAGTCCTGCTGCTGCATGCGCAAGCGGCGTATCGGGAAGCGCGCAGCGCGCCGATTTGACAGATGATGTCATTCGCCCTGCTCACCGAAAATGCCGCGATTCATGATGCGATGTGGGTCGAAGGCGGCGCGAATGCGTTTGGAGACTGGATCGCAGGCTGCCGATGGCAGTGTGCTCCACGCTGGCGCGGGCAGCCGTTCGCCGAGTACGCGGTGGGCATGCGCCTGAAGCGATTGAACGACGACCGCAACGCGCGCGTCATGATCGTGCCCCAAGACTTCCAGCACCGATTCGTAGGGCGAACTCGATGCAGGCATCACAAGTCGCACGATGCCGCGGTGTGGAGTGGCCTGCAGTCGCGTCTCGGACAGGCCCGCACCCGACGTTGCATGCTCGGCTTGCGTGATCGTACGCGCCAAGTGCGCGGGCGGCGCGCTCAACCGGACTGTGGCGCCCTCACCGTCGGAGGCGCGAAGTGCATTCCAAAGCGAGGGATCCGCTTCGTGGACGGTTGCGCGGCTGGCCAGCGACGCATGCTGACTGGCCACGGTTGCCGCGTTGCCGGTGGCCCGCGCCAAGAGCACCCACCCGGAGCCGTCACCAGCGCCGATGTCCTGAGCAAGCAGTGGACTCAAAAGTTCGAGCGCGTGCAGCGCCAGCGCATCGTGGCCGAGTTTGGAGATGATGCCGATCAACGCATCGGCGTCGGAGTGGGAAATGCTGAAAGTGACGTCTGCTGCGGGGCGGGCGTGCAGTCGCAGGCTGACATCGGTGATGAAGCCGAGCGTGCCGAAGGCGCCGGTGGCGAGTCTGACGAGGTCAAAACCTGCAACATTCTTGACCACGCGTCCGCCCACACGGAGCTGTTTTCCGGTTCCACTGATGATGCCGAGCCCGAGGACAAGATCGCGAATGGTCCCGCTGCCAAGGGCCAATGGACCTGACGACGCGGTGGCGACGGTGGCGCCGATCGTTCCTCGGGAATCACCGATCGGATCGAGGGCAAACCACTGCCCGTGTTCAGCGGTAATCTCGGCGAGATCGGCGAGTGATGTGCCGGAGCGGACCGTGATGACGAGATCACCGGGAACGTATTCGAGAACGCCGGTCAGCTGGACGCAGGACAGATCGGCGTCGGAGTGCACAGGTCGACCGACATGGTGCCAGGTGCCACGGCCGAGGATGTGAAGTGGCGTGTTCGACGCATGCGCGGAGGCGATCCGAGCGGCCATGTCAGCGACGAGTTCCGTGCCGCCGTCGCGCACCGAATTCGGCACGGTCACAACGGAGTTTGCGCTATTCATGTTGGTTCATGCCCACTCATGCGCGCGCAGCCGGAAGCGCATGCCATTCGCGACACGCGTGCACCGGCACAACCTTGCCCGGGTTGGCGCGTCGCAGCGGGTCGAACGCATCGCGCACCGCACACATCATGGCCAGTGAGTCGTCGTCGAAGAGCTTGGGCATGTACGGCAACTTGTCCAACCCGACTCCGTGCTCGCCAGTGATGGTGCCGCCCGCTGCGATGCAGGCGACCATGATCTCCGACATCGCTGCATGCACTCGCGCCGACTCGTCGGGATCGGAGGCGTCGTAGGGAATGTTGGGGTGCAGATTGCCGTCACCGGCGTGAAAGACATTGCACACCTTCACGCTGTGTCGCACTGAGATTTCGTGAATGGTGCGCAGAATTTCCGGCAACCGCGTGCGGGGAACGACCGCGTCCTGCACCACCAGTGATGGCGCGATGCGACCCATGGCGCCGAACGCCTTCTTGCGCCCTTGCCAAAGTCGCATGCGTTCGTCGTCGGTCGTTGCCACACGGACGTCACGCGCGCCGCTTTCACGACAACACTGCTCGATCGTGGCCACGTCATCGGAGAGACCAGCAGCCAGTCCGTCCACTTCACACAGGAGGATCGCGGCAGCGTCGATCGGGTAGCCTGCTGCGTAGATCGATGCTTCGACAGCGCGAATCGTGGCGTTGTCCATCATCTCAAGCGCGGCCGGAACGATGCCTGTCGCGACAATCGCTGACACGGCGCGTGCGGCGCTGTCGACGGTTGAAAAGTCTGCGAGGATTGTCCGTATGGCCTGCGGCAGCGGAACCAGGCGAATCCAGACACCGGTTGCGACCCCGAAGCAGCCTTCGGATCCGACGAAGACACCGAGCAGGTCGTAGCCCTCGCTTTCGCCGTACGGATCGCCGAGTCGCATTGTGGTGCCGTCGGGGAGAACGACATCGAGCGCCACGACGTGATTGAGGGTGACGCCGTACTTGAGGCAGTGCGGACCACCCGCGTTCTCAGCGACGTTGCCGCCGATTGTGCACACCGTCTGGCTGGACGGATCTGGCGCGTACTGCAACCGATACGGGGCGACTGCATGCGACAACTTCGCGTTGACGACTCCCGGTTCGACGTACGCAACACGATTCTCCGCATCGATTTCGATGATGCGCGTCAGGCGATTGAGTCCGAGAACGACGATGTCGTTAGCCAGCGAACCGCCGGAGAGACCGGTCCCAGCACCCCGCGGCACAAATGGCACGTCCTCAATCGCGAGTGCCCGCACGACTGCGACAACTTCGTCCTGCGTGCCGGGAAAAACGGCCAATGCGGGCAGCGCGCGATAGCCCGGAAGTCCGTCGGCGTCGAAGGGCACGAGCTCAGTCGTGCGCCGCTTCACCCAGCGGGCGCCGACGATCGCTTCGAGTGACGAGATGAGCGCTGCTGAGGGGGCCACGCGGCTGCCTCGCTACGCGTGAAGGGAAAACGGCTGCAGCGCGAGCTTGTCACGCGGCGTTGCCCGCGCGCGGCCAAGGGGCAACGTATTGCGAGCGTGAAAGGGGATTGTAGACGGTGCCGATCGTTCGTCCAAGGGCATGACCCACAACAAGCGCGTGAAGAACTGCGACGTCGTCGGCGGGAGCAGGCGCGTCAGCTCGGTTCTGTGTGTGTCGGGAAGATCCGTTGGACGAGGGTGCGCAGCTCCGAGAGCTCAAATGGTTTCTGCAGCACGTAGGGATGCGCTGCGATGACACTGCCAACGGGTGCCGCCGCGACGGCGTCACCGGTGCAAAGGATCATTCGGGAGACAACGGCAGGGCGCTCGACCCGAAGCAGGGCGTGCAGCGCGTCGCCGGAGAGGGTGGGCAGGTGCAAGTCGCAGAGAACGACGTCAATTCGTGAGCTGTCTTCGTCGGACGACTCGCGGAGTTGCGCGAGACCGAGTTCACCATCACCTGCTTCCAGCACCGACCATCCCTGCCGCGTGAACCAACGCTGCAGGGCGAAGCGGATGCCAGGTTCGTCTTCAATGATGAGTACACGTGGCACACAGACTCCGGATGCGAGAGCGGGCGGTCGCAATTCGCGACCGCCCGCTCTTACTAAACCACTGAGGCAGTCCTAAGGTTGCCAAATGCTCAAGCAACGCCCCAGAAACCTGCGAGGGCGTTCCCGTCGGGCGACTCGCGAAGCTTCTCGAATGCCCGCTCGCGGATCTGACGGATGCGTTCGCGCGTGACGCCCATGAGTGCACCGATGCGCTCAAGAGTCATCGCTTCCGCCCCTTCATCGAGTCCGTAGTACAGATAAAGGATCTTGCGCTCGCGCGGCGTGAGGTACTTCCGGAAGACGCGATCTATGAACTCGCGCATCAGGCGGAAGTCGGTGCCTTCCTCGATGTCGGTGTTGGTCTCGCCGGCAAAGCGCTCGCCCAATGTGGAGGCTTCGCGATCCTGCCGATCGATTGGGGCATCGAGAGAAATTTCGGTGCAAGAGATCTGCCGTGCCGAACGCACCTGCTCGAGTGGTTCCGCGAGACACTTGGATATTTCCTCGTCCGTGGGCTCACGATTGAGCACTTGGTTGAGGATCATCTCCGCGCGCGCCATGCGGATGAGCTGGGAGTTCTGGTTGAGCGGGATTCGGACGCTGCGGGTTTGTTCGGCAAGTGCCTTGAGCACGGCTTGACGGACCCACCAGACGGCGTACGAAATAAACTTGACCCCCTGATCCGGATCAAACTTTCGAACCGCTTTGAGCAGTCCTTCGTTGCCGATGGCGACGAGTTCGCTCAGGTCGAGCCCGTGACCTTGATACTTTTTCACGTACGAGATGACGAACCGAAGATTCGCCGTGACGAGGCGTTCAGCCGCTGCTTCGTCACCCTTTTGCGCGAGCCGAGCCAGACGACGCTCTTCAGCGACGTCGGTGATCAGCGGCAGCTTCTGGATGTCGTGCAGATACTGGTCGAACGCGGTGGAGGGGGAGGAACGAAAAAACCCGCGGGAGGTGCGAGTTTCGGATCTGCTGGCGGTCGCTGACTGCATACACGCCCTCGCCTATATGGAACTAGGAAACCGAACCGGATAACTGTCCGGTCTGATGGGTAGGACCGCCACGATAATGGCGGGATGGTGAGCGGTCAACGAAAATTTTCGC
>JAYUWD010000537.1:0-8585 GCA_043753735.1 Gemmatimonadaceae bacterium | reverse complement strand
GCGGTAACCGGATGCGCGAGAACGTGGGCGATGGCGATCGCACCATTGCGTCGCATCTGGCGGATGATGGCCGAGCGAATGACCACCCCCGTCTCGTTCACCTTAAGGACTCAAACGATCTGGCTGTCGCCGACGGGGAACCAGACATCCGTGGATGGGATCTGCAAACGGCCGACGGCCACACCATCGGAAAGGTGGAAGATCTGATTGTTGATACGAGTCTGATGAAGGTTCGCTACATCGAGGGAAAACTCAAGCATGACGATAGCAGTGCTAGCGTCGACCGATTGGTCCTCTTCCCGATGATTTCGGCGCGGTTGGATGACGGTGCAGATACAGTCATTGTCGACTATTCGATCATGCAGGCGCAAGCGATGCCCACTCACACTCACGACTCTTTGTCAAAAAGTGCGTTGGATGGTGACGAACTGGATGACGCGAATTTCTTCGGGACGCGCCGTCGCGGTCGTGAAGCATCGAACTATATCGCGCCGCGGCGTGAAGGCCAGTTGAATGGGGATTTCGACGCACTGTAGTTTGTGTGCCAAGGACGGATAGGATTACGAGTGAGTTCAACGATGAGCCCTCTGCAAAGTGCAGAGGGCTCATTGTCTGTCTGTCGAATCGCCTGCGATTGCGGTGGCGGTCAATACATCAACTGTCGCGGTCTGCTTTCCCCTCGGGTGGCATCAGGTGTCCCGTCTGCACAATTGATTAGTATGCGTACGTACTGAACGCGCGTGTTGTACAGACCGATCAGTGATCGCATGGCCCGCAATTTGATGTAGCTGAAGTAGCCTCATACGTGTGTGCAGCCGACAACCGACTGACACGTACGGCAGGAAACTCAGCAGAGGGGTGTGTATGTTTACTTTGTTGCGACCATTGCAGCGATTGGTGTGCTTCGCTGCGTTAGTCACCGCCATCGGCGTGCCTAACGCCGAAGTTGCTGGTCAGAATGTCACCATAACGTTCAATGCGCTTACCGAGACGGTGCCTGGTTCAGGGACGCGTTTCGTGAGCAACTGCTACATGGAGAACGGATTTGTCTTCACCGCTGTAGGGATTGGCTGTACGGGACTCGCAGCGCAGGACGCGTTTCTCGCAGCCGGCCCGAACAGCCCGCTGTTTGGTGGGGGGGCGACACCATCGCTGCTGCTCAACCAAAGTAATGCCACAATGATCGACGTGACGCGGTCGGGCGGTGGTCTGTTCAACGCGCGAAGCATCGCACTCGCGCCGTTCGATATGGCGATGACCACAGTGCTCTTCACAGGTGTCCGCGCTACGGGTCTGAACGTCACTCAGTCCTTCACACTCGGTGCACAACAGAACGGCTTTCAGACGTTCACGTTCAGCAGTGGCTTCAGCGATCTCAAGTCGTTGCGCATTGCTTCGAACAATGAGTTTGGCGAACCGTTCGTGAAGTTCGACAATGTGGCTCTCGCCGTTGTTCCGGAGCCCGCATCCATCGCACTCGTCGCGGCGGGTCTTGTCGCAGTTGCCGGATTTGCGCGTCGCCGGAGGCTCTCATGCTGAATACATCCGACGGCGTCGGCCCGGTCGCCGATGGCACTGTGTCAAACGGAGCGACGGGCAAGAGTGCGAACCCGTTGACGTCACGCCGTGACATGCTGCGCGCGGCGGGCCTTGGTAGTGCTGCACTGGTGCTCGCAGGCTGCACCCAGGGCGGAATCGATCTGATGTCGCCGCTCACTCCTTCGCGGGCGATTGTGGACGGCAGCGGCATCACTCTCGATTTCTCGATGGATATCGATGTGCTCAACTATGCGTACGCCCTCGAGCAACTCGAGGCTGCATTCTATGTCGGGGTGGTGACCAACGCTGCGTTTGCTTCCATTTTCGCGGCGAACGAGCAGCGCGTGTTGCGGGATGTGCGCGACCATGAAGTCGTTCACCGCGATTTTTTTGCGGCTGTCCTGGGATCGGCGAGAATTCCGAATCTCACGCCCGATTTCAGCAGCGTGAACTTCGGGGATCGCAACAGCGTTTTGGAGACTGCGCGCACTTTTGAGGATCTGGGAGTGAGTGCCTACAATGGTGCTGCGCGCTACATCGCCAACCTCACATACCTCGGGATCGCCGGGAAAATCGTTTCCGTCGAGGCTCGTCATGCGGCGGCAATTCGTGACTTGCTCGCCCCGCGTACCGGTTCCTTTGCGCCCAAGGCCTTCGATGATGCCAACTCGCCCCAAACCGTACTGACCGCGGCTGATCCGTTCATCGTCGAAAACATCATCGCCATCAACACTTAAGCCGGAGCGCCCATGTCGACAAACAAGAACAGCATTATGGATTCGTTGGATCCGGAGGTCACGGGGCGTCTGGTCACACGGCGTCATGCCATAATGCAAGGTGGAACAAGTAGTGCCGCTGTCCTGGCCGGGCTAAAGATGGCGTCGGTGCCAGTGGCACTTGCGGCGCTCGCACGCGACGCGTTCGGGCAATCGCGTCTGCCTGCTGCCGTATCAGGTGTACTCAACTTCGCACTCAAGCTCGAGTATTTGGAATCCGAGTTCTACAATCGCGGGGTTGCGGCAAGCGGTCTTATTCCAGCCGCTGACTTGATAATCTTCCAAACGATTCAAGCGCATGAGAACGCACATGTCAGCTACATTCGAAACGCACTTGGTGCCTCGGCGCGACCCAAGCCTACGTTTGACTACAGCGCCGGTAAAGGGTCAGGCACAGGCCCGTTTGCGGACGTCTTCACCAACTACAACACATTCAAGGCCGTGGCGCAGGCTTTCGAAGACACCGGAGTGCGCGCCTTCAAGGGGCAAGCCCCGACGCTGCAACCGTACAAGGCAGTTCTGGAGGCGGTGTTGACGATTCATTCCGTCGAGGCTCGTCATGCGGCGCAAATTCGGCGATTGCGCGGCAATTTTCAGGACACCGAACCGAACCAAGGATGGATCACACAGCAAATCACCGACATCCCTGGCACTGAGGCGGTGTACGCCGGCGAAGCAAACACGGTCCATGGCGGCGTCGACGCGGCAGCCGTCACCTCGATAGGGGCAAAAGAAGTCTCGGAAGCCTTTGACGAACCGTTGAGCATGGCTGAAGTTCTCGCAATCGTCGACCCGTTCATCGTCTGATTGCTGCTGACTTTGTTCTGCTCGGCGAACGGCCGTCTACCGTTCGCCGAGCATCGCGCAGGCAACTGCGGCGTCGCGGTTGTAAAGGCATTGCACGCACTATGCAACAAAGCGATCACACAACAACCGGGCTCAGATCATGTTAATGGGACACGATTTTCTTCGTGCACAGGTCAGCAACTCCATCATACAGCATCAAATATTGCTCGACGCTTTGCGCACGCATGCAAATCAGGCAGACGATCCGCAATTTCGTGAGTTGTGCGTCCGCTATCTGGCGACCATGGAACGCCATCAGGTGATGATCGAGGCATATGGCATGACGATTGGCACCCGTGGAGACGGCGCCGTGAAAAACGCGATCGGAGCGGTGCTCGGAAAGGCGCGTGATGTCGTCGACGGATTTCGTGAAACCGATTTTCTTCGAGTGGTCGGTGACATTGTCATGATTCGCCAGGCGCAGGATACGTTTGGAACATTTGCCCGTGCTGGACAGATTCTCGGAGACGCGAAACTCGCTGAGTTGGGTCAAGCATGTGAGGCAGATCACGACGTGATGCAACGGGAATTCAATCAGTACATCGCGACACTGTTTGCTGCTCACGTGCAGGGCACTGCAACGGCCGGTCCCGGCGCAGCTAACTCGTCCGCGAAGGCGCACACGTGAGCGGGGCACGCAGAGGCACTATGGTGGAATCTGATCGGCGGGCTTTGCCATGAGCAAGCTGTTGCGCGGTGCCGCGGCAGGGTGGGGCGCAAGCAAAATTGGTGGCGGTTGTTTCGGGACAATTCTGGTGTTCGTGCTCCTGTGGTGGCTGCTCGGCCACTTCAACATTTTCCGCTGAGTGTATTGGCGTTGATGCCGGCCAACTCGATTGGTCGGCTGTCACGTCAATGTTGAAGTGGGGCCGATGGGTCGGTCACTCGTCACGACTGCGCGACTCTTGGCAAAAAACAGTCTGTTGTATTTGACCGTTCAGTGCAACGCGCGAGAGTCTCACCGGTCTACGATCTTGGCCGTGCGCCGCGCCATAAATACTTTGGCAGTTACACCCCGGCATTGCTGGCGCCTCCGGTGCCCGCGCGCCATTTTGCGGCGTCCTGATCAAGCGGGCGCAAGCAACCCATGGTTGTTCCCGATACGGCGTCCTTCGCTCAATGTTCCGTGCATGCCGAGCGAATTAAAACGCGCGACCCCCCGTGGGAAATTCTATGAACCAACTATGCCTGCACGGGTTGAGTTGAGAAACGCTGCTGTGCGATTGTGCGCTTCGGCGACAATGGCCGCACGCAGTTCCGTGAGCCGACTGATACGACTGGCGGCGTGTATCGCACTCGCCATGAGCGCAGTGCATGGAAGTGCCAGCATGGTCCACGCACAGGGCGGCGACCTGATAGCATTGGCCGACAAGGTTTTCGCGCCGTGGAATTCGACCCACAGTCCGGGGTGCGCCGTCGGTGTTGCGCAGGGAAGTCGAATAGTTCTCGCGCGCGCGTACGGCATGGCCGACCTCACCAACAGCATCGCCATTACGCCAAATACCATTCTCGAATCGGGTTCGGTGGCCAAGCAGTTTACGTCAACCGCCGTCCTCTTGCTGATGCAGGATGGCAAACTCGCGCTCGACGACGATGCTCGGAAATATCTCCCCGAACTGCCGGTGTATTCGCGCCCGATCACGATTCGCCATCTGCTGACGCACACAAGTGGACTGCGGGAGTGGAGCAATCTTGTTGAATGGCAGGGGTGGCCGCGTGGAACGCGCGTACACACGCAATCGGACGTCTTCGAACTCGTCACGCACCAGAAAGCGCTCAACTATCCGGTCGGCGATTTCTATTCGTACACGAATTCGGGCTTCCTGATGTTGCGGACACTGGTGGAGCGCGTGAGCGGAAAGCCGTTCGCCCAATTCACCGACGAGCGAATCTTCAAGCCACTCGGCTTGACGCACACCCGGTGGCGCGACGACTTCACCAACGTCGTGCCCGGACTCGCGCAGGCGTACTCGCGGCAGCGCGACGGTTGGCACATAGAGATGCCCAACGACAACGTGATCGCGGCAGGAGGATTGCTCACGACCGTTGGTGATTGGCTTACGTGGAACGACGCCCTCACGACAAAGAAGCTGGGCGCAGCGTGGGGCGACTCGATCACGCGTCGGATGAAGCTTTCCGGCGGCACGGAGATTCAGTACGCACTCGGCTTGGTGGTTTCCAACTACCGTGGGCTGCGCGAGATCGGGCATTCGGGATCGACTGCCGGCTACAGCACGTATCTCGCACGCTACCCCGACAAGGACAATCTTTCTATCGCCGTCATGTGCAACGCCTCGGGAGCGCCGGCCACTTCCTATGCACACGCGATCGTGGACGGAATGTTTGCGGACCTTGCGCGCCCCATTGCACTCGATAGTGCATCGGGGAGTGCGCCCGAGCTTGCGGCTCACGCGGGCATCTACCGCAATACGCGAACGAATACGACAGTCGAACTCGAGAACGAAGGCGGACAGCTGCGGCGGGTTGGCGGCGGCGTGTTGCGCCAGCTCACGGACGGCACGGTTGCCAGTGGTGGCACGCGCCTCCGATTCGCGCGCTCAACCGATGGCCGCGTGGGCGCGTTCCGACAAGCGACGGCCGATGGTGACTCGCTGGAGTTCGTACGCGTCGGCGATGCCCGCTGGACGCCGACTGCGGCGGAGCTTGCGGCGATCGCCGGGCGCTACCGCAACGACGAAATCGGCGTGACCTTCGATGTGCGAACAGCGAATGGCACAATCATCATCAGTGCACGCGCTGGTGTGGCCGATACAGCGACGGCGTTGTACCGAGAAAAATCCCGGGACGCATTCACACGCGGTAGCGATGCGGTCTGGTTTGATCGTGACGCGAAGGGACGGGCGACAGCAATGCATTTCGGCTCGGCGCGCGTGTGGGATTTCATTTCACCGCGGATACCATGAGCAGTTCCATTTTAGTGTCGGCGGATGTGCGCCGGAGGCAATCGTGAACAAGCGTGATTTCTTGCGCACCGTTGGCGGCGCGTCGTTGGGGCTGATGTTTAGCGACGAATTGCTGGCGCGGGTCGCCGGTCGACCGGCCTATGAACTCGCAATGGACGATGATTTCTGGTCAACGCTGCGCGGCAAGTACCGGTTGACACCGGACTACATCAATCTCGAAAACGGCTATTACTCCATGCAGTCGCAGGAGGTTCTCGAGGCGTTCGTCAGCGCGGTTCGCGATGTCAACTACAAAGCGTCGTACTACATGCGTACGACGCAATTTGACGACAAGCTCGCCGTACGCAAACGGCTGGCGGAGATGGCTGGGTGTTCGTTCGAGGAACTGATCATCACGCGCAATACAACGGAGTCACTGGATACCGTGATCGCGGGCTTTGACTGGCAACCGGGCGATCATGCCGTGATGGCCGCGCAGGATTACGGCGCGATGCTTGACATGTTCAAACTGCAGGCACGTCGCCATGGAACTGCGAATACCGTCGTGTCGCTTCCGCTCGATCCTGCGTCGGACGATGAGATCGTGTCACTGTACGAGCATGCAATCACACCGAAAACCCGTCTGCTGATGGTGTGTCATCAGGTGAATATCACAGGGCAGATTCTTCCTGTGCGCAAGATCGCCGATATGGCGCATCGACATAACGTGCATGTCATGGTTGACGGGGCTCATGCATTCGCGCAGCTGGACTATCGCATTCCCGAGCTTGGGTGCGATTACTACGGCGCCAGTCTGCACAAGTGGCTCGGCGCTCCGCTGGGTGCGGGGTTGCTGTATGTGCGCAAGGATAACATCGCCAAGCTGTGGCCGGTGTTCGCCGACGAAGGTGTGCCGGACACCGATATTCGCAAGCTGAATCACACCGGTACGCATCCGGTGCACACCGATCTCGCCATCGGAAACGCAATCGACTTTCACAACCGCATCGGCATTCAGCGCAAGGAAGCACGCCTGCGCTTCCTGCAGCAGTACTGGACCTCCAAGGTCCGCAATATCCCCAACATCGTGTTGAACACGCCCGCCGATCCCAATCGCTCCTGCGCCATCGCCAACGTGGGGATCGCGAACATGCTGCCTGGCGATCTCGCCAAGATTCTCCTTGAGAAGCACCGAGTGTGGACCGTCGCGATCAACTCGGCGGGGGTACGTGGCGTACGCGTCACACCACAGCTGTTCACGACGACCGCGGAGCTGGACACCTTTGTACGTGCACTCAAGGAACTCGCGCGCGCGTAGCCGGAAGGAGCGGGCCGACCCTCATGGGTAATTCCGTTGACTATCACGGGTGGCAGTCGGGTGGTGTTTCGATTGCCGGTGTGCGCTATCGCTACGCGACCAAGCCCGGCGCATTCGCCCACGGCGCCGTCGACCCCGCGCAGCTGCTGCTCGCGCAGTACGCGCGCGTCAGCGAGGGCGATACCGTCGTGCAACTCAATTGCGGCAATGGTCTGTTTGGCGCCGTGGCTGCAACGACTGGGCAGGCGTCACGGGTGTTGCTGAGTGATCGCACCATTGTGTCGTATGGCGCAGCGGTGCGGACACTCGAGGCCAACGGGGCGGGATCAGCGACAGTGTGGCTCGGCAACGGTACCCGGGTGCTGCCGAGTGCAACACCGGCTGACGTAGTCGCGATTCGCATTCCGCACGAAAAGATGGCGCTGCTTCAGTTGATGTCGGACGCGTGGCGCGCGTTGCGCGTGGGTGGTCGATGTGTGATCGCTGGGGCAACGAATGAAGGGGCAAAAAGTGCGGCGCGACTGATGGAACTGTTGTTCGGCGCGTCGCAGCCGCTGGCCAGTGAACGTGGCTTTCGCGTCGTCAGCGCAGTCAAGCAGAGCGATGTAGCGCCAATGCTGAAAGAGTTTGCGAATCCTTTGCTCGACTACGATGTGTTCAACCGTGTCGACGCGGAATTACGGGGCATGCCGGTCACACTCTTCACGCGTCCGGGTGTGTTCTCGTGGGAGCATCTCGATGAAGCGACCGAAATTCTTGCAGCACAGATGCTCGTAGACGCCGGAGCCGACGTGCTCGATCTTGGCTGTGGATCTGGTGGGTTGGGCATCGTCGCGGGACGTCTTTCAACGACCGGCCGCATCACGATGGTCGATGCCGACTCGGAGGCGGTTCGCTCTGCGGAACGATCTGCAAGCGCTGCGGGGCTCGCACACTTCCAAACGGTTACTAGTGATATCGCGGAGGCGGTGCGCAATGAGCGCTTTGATGTCGTCGTGAGCAATCCGCCATTCCATGTGGGCAAAGCCACCGCGCTGAACGTACCGATGCAGTTTATGCGCGATGCATTCGACGTGCTGCGACCGGGTGGTCGGCTCTTTCTCGTCGCCAATCGCACGCTGCCCTACGAAACGGCACTCTCAGACATTTTTGGCAACATGCGCACCGTGCACAACGGGCAACGTTTCAAGGTGCTGTCGGCGA
>JAYUWD010000536.1:0-8610 GCA_043753735.1 Gemmatimonadaceae bacterium | reverse complement strand
GATTGCGCCCTCGCGTGGTGATTGCCCCGGCCCCGCGCGGGCGACATCCGGATCATCGACTGGCCACCGAACTCATTCGCGATGCGTGCTTTCTAGCGGGACTCGCCAAGTACGCACCCGGTCCCGATCCGGTGTTCAGACCGTTCAAGCTGTTGCACGTCATCACGTATCGTGAAGACGGTGGCAAGCCGACGTTTGTTGTCGACATCACCGACCAATTCGACCGAAAAATGGCAGCGATACGCTGCTATTCGTCGCAGTTCGATGGCGCGACGCAGGCAGGCGAAGTTTTCCCGAATGGCGAACCGCTGTATGACATGGTTACTCATCAAGCGGCGCACTACGGCTCCCTGATACGCGCACGCTATGGAGAGCCGTTCTTCACCGAAGAGACGATGCAGGTGGACGACGTCACCAATCTTGGTGTGGCGACCTTCTGACGTCAGGCGTGGCTCCCCTCTCCATCCGCCCACCCATGTCCGAACCGTCCAGCAGTATCGACTACAGCTCGTATCTGCACGTGGACGACTTGCTCGCGCTGCAAACCATTCAATCAAAGCCTGAACATCCCGACGAACTGCTGTTCATCGTGGTACATCAGGCGAGTGAGTTGTGGTTCAAAGTGCTGCTTCACGAGCTCGACGCCTTGATCACAGCACTTGAACAATTCGATACGATGCGCGCACTGTTGTCGGTGCAACGCGTGAACGTGCTCACGGAGATCGTCGCGCAACAACTTTCGGCGCTTGACACGCTGCCGCCGCAGCGCTTCGCGCAGTTTCGTGGCTACCTCGGCGCGTCCAGCGGTTCGCAAAGTGCGCAGTTCCGAGCAATCGAGGCGACGGCGGGACTTCGCGGTCCGCATTTTCTCGCAGCCCTCGCCGAACATGGAGATCCACCGGCCGTCGTCGCCCATGCACTCTCGCGCCCCACACTACAGTCGCTGGCGGAAGCGTTGCTCGTACACGAAGGCGTTTCGCTTGAGTCATTGTACATGGGTCCTGGGCCGACACCGCTCTTCCTACTCATCGAGGGACTTCTCGAGTTCGAGCAACGCTTCGCGCGGTGGCGATTCTTGCACGTGCAACTCGTCGAACGAATCATTGGTCCCGGCACAACGGGCACTGGCGGAACGCTCGGAGCCAAGTATCTCGCGCGTACGATTGCGCAGCGATTCTTTCCGTCGCTCTGGGCGGTGCGCAGTCAGTTTTATGGGCGGCCCACCTGACGCGCACACTGTTCGACATCTCTGTCGCGTACTCGGCCACCATTCCTTCGTGGCCGGGTGACACGCGCTACTCGTGCGGCTGGCTTGCGAGGCGCGAAGACGGCTCGAGTGTGAACATCGGCGTGGTGACGACGAGCGTGCATGCCGGCACGCACGCAGATGCGCCGTTGCACGTCGAATCGACGTGGGGCGATAGCGCGACGCTTCCGCCGGCTGCGTTTGTCGGTGAGGCGTGCGTGATTGCGCTGCCGAACGGTTTCGACTCCAACGCCGAAATTTCGATTGAAGTATTGGTGGCGCTGATCGCGGAGAGAGCGGAGAATACTTTAATTGACTTTCCCCGCCGACTATTGTGTGGAACAGGGCGCTCGGTTGCGACAGGTTCGTTTCCCGATGCGTGGCCGGTGCTGAGCGAATCTGCTGCCGCTTGGCTTGTCTCGCAGGGACTCGTGCTCTGGGGCACGGATGCGCCGAGCGTGGACGCACGGACAAGCAAGTTGCTGCCGGTGCATCACTTGTTGTTTGCGGGTGGTGCGTACCTGCTCGAGAACTTGTCACTCGCGCATGTTACCCCCGGCATGTACGAGCTGCTCGCGCAGCCTCTTTCCATTGCTGATGCGGACGCGGCACCGGTGCGCGCGATGCTGCGCGCGCTCGCGTAGCACAGAGTACCCGATTCAGCTTTCGTCTCGTTTATCGTGTAGCGCCCGCATCCGCTCATCGACGCCATCTGGAACCAATAAACCATCGGCGATTCTGGCGATCGATTCTGCGGCCTGCCACGCGCGCGTGAGCTCCGCCATCCCCCCCTCAATCGCACGGCGTTCGCTGTCCTCGTGCAACGACATCTCGAAAGCCAAGCGCGCTGCCACCGGAATGTGGGCGATGTCACCGGTATCGCCGTATGTCTGCTGCATGCCCCAATCGTGTCGCTTCATCGCCGCCCATCGCGCAAAACGATCCGGGCCGCCGGCGTCTTCGATCATTTGCACGCCGTCGGCGATCACACCGCGCGGCGCCGACGCGCCATTGATTGCGAGCAATGAGTGACGTAGCAGAGTCACCGCGTCATTGCCGCGCATCTGGCTGCGTGTGACCACCGGCACTTCGTACTGATACCCTTCGAACCACGCGGGCTTGAGCCGAGCTTTTGCTGGGGACGAGGTGGAGTGCGCCACACACCCGAAGTCGATTCCCCATCCCTCGGGAACGTCCATGGTGACGATGCGAGGCGTACCGACGAGCTTCACCCGTTCTCCGTTGGCGAGCTGCACATCCTCCCCACGGGCGGCATAGACAGAAAGCACGGTCGACATCACGACGAGATGCATGATTGGCATGACCGCGATCATCCCAAGTCCTCCAACCAAAGCGCCCGAGATGAGCAGCCCTGCGCCCGCTGCGACGCCGGCAACCACACCCGTTCCACTGAGCAAAAGCCGTCGGCGTCGCTTCCCGAACTGATCGCCGTAGCGCCATGCCGCGAACTCGGGGCGCAGTGGTGAACCCACGCGCACCAATTCAGTGCCGTCGTGGAGCCGCGCCAGCCCGATGTTATCGGTGCTGATACGAACGCGGGTGTTACGAAACGCACGCTCGCTCTGCTCGATCGCCTCCCAACGTTCCTCGAGCGGCGACAGGTTCCACCGCTCACACTGTCGACAGACCACCCACAAGCGGCCGCGTGCGGCGTCAAAGGCAACACGCTTCCCGACAGGCAACGCCTCGATCGATTCGTTGCTGCCAAGGTTGTGTTGACAGTGAATGCAGGTGGAGTACAAGGGAGTGGCGCTGGGTCAGCGTGTATCGTCAGACTCACGCATCAATTTCACTCGCGCATCGATCGTCGGCGAAATAAACATGTCGTCGGAAATCTTTGCGATCTCTTCCGCTTCCCGCCACGCTCGCTCAAGCTCGCCGAGTTCGCCTTGCATCGCGCGACGCTCGCTTTCCTCGTGCAGCGCCATCTCGAGCGCGAGTCGATCGCGCACTTCGAGCGTGTGCAAGGCGCCGTGCAACTTCTCGACGCGCCCGCGCGATTTCTTCCACATCGTGTCGCTCTCCCCCCATCGCGGATCGGACGCCTTGGCACCGAATCGACGCTGTACCGTCGACAATACGCGGCGAGGATCGCCTATTTCCTCCAGCAGCGCGACCGCTTGCTGCACCTGATCGCGCGAGCCGCCGAAACGATTGACCGTTGGCAGAATACGCGCTGCCGCACGCATGGCTGCATCACCCTCGAGGAGATGCGTGCCAACGGTCGACTCCAGCCGCAGCTGCATCGGTCCATCCACCACACCGCGCAACAGACTGCTCATGCGCGCGTGCCTGCGAAGCACCTCCACGATGCGCCCGTCCGGAAGTGCGATCTTGCCGACAGATGCGCCTGGACGTCCGTGGATGAGACCATCCCAGATCCCACCGTTCGCATAGACGCCGGCCCAGACACCGACGCTCGCTCCCACCCACAACATGCCACCCAGGATCGTCGTCGCACTCCCCAGCACTGCGCCGGTAATCAGCATCTGCTTTTTCCGCCGACGCCCGAACTGGTCGCCGTAGCGCCAAGCGGCCATTTCCGGTCGTTGTGGCTCGCCAATGCGAATGAGGTCGACGCCTTCCTTGAGTCGGGCCAGGCCGATGTTGCCAGTGCTCACCCTGAGACGACTGTCACGGAACCGTCGTTCCGCGGCTTCTACCGCCTCCCATCGTTCTTCGAGCGGGGAGAGATTCCATCTGTCACAGGCCCGGCACACCACCCACAGTCGGCCGCGCACCGCGTCGAAGGCGAGACGCGTTCCGACCGGGAAAATCTCGAACGCTTCGTTTCGACCAAGATTGGCGGTGCAGTGGATGCAGGTCGTGAACATTGCGGGTGCGGGCGACAGTGCGTCTGGCGGGTCCCAAGCAGTCCTCGACCGAATAGCTTAATGGGATGACTACGCCCGTGTACTTCGATCACGCTGCGACCACACCGGTCCGCGCTGAGGTCATGGCTGCCATGGCGCCGTTCTTTGGCGCGCGCTTCGGCAACCCGTCCAGCGTTCACCGTTGGGGACGCGACGCCCGGGTCGCACTCGATGAAGCGCGCGAACGCCTCGCGATTTGCCTCGGCGCGCGCCCGGACGAAGTGTGCTTCACCTCAGGCGGAACCGAAGGGGACAACTTCGCCATCCTCGGCGTTGCCCGCAGTCTGCGCGCACACGGCCGCACGGTTGCCGTCACGACGCCAATCGAACACAAGGCTGTACTCGCAGCGGTGCATCAGGTGGTGATCGAAGGCGGCGCCGAGCGCATCGTCCCCGTAACGCACGTGGGCCTCGTCAGCGCGGACGCGTTTGCCCGATGTCTGGACGACACGGTCGCGATCGCAAGCATCATGTGGGTCAACAACGAAATTGGCGTCATTCAGGACATTCGGGCACTCGCCGAGCAAGCAAAGACGGTCGGCGCTTATTTTCACACCGACGCCGTGCAGGCGTTTGGCAAAGTGAGCGTGGATGCACGCAACACGCCGTTCGATCTGTTGACGATCTCGGGGCACAAGTTGGGCGCTCCGAAAGGCATTGGTGCGTTGTACATCCGCCGTGATACGCCACTCGAACCGATGTTTCATGGTGGTTTGCAGGATCGTGGCCGTCGCCCAGGTACCGAAAACGTCGCATTCGCAGTAGGACTCGCGACGGCCGCGGAACTTGTACTCGCCGAACAGGATACCGAACATGTGCGCCTGACAGTGCTGCGCGATCGATTGGAATTGGCACTGCGGGAACGGATCCCGGACATCATCGTCCATGGCGCTGAAACCGCCCGCGCACCGCACATCACGAACGTCTCGATTCCGGGTACCGACAGCGAATCGATGTTGATGGCACTCGACCTCCGCGGCATCGCCTGCAGCGCTGGCTCCGCCTGCCAAAGCGGAAGTGTCTCTGCATCGCATGTGCTCTCGGCACTCGGCGTGTCCCCCCAGATCGCCAACGCAGCGCTGCGCTTTTCTCTCGGTTGCTTGAGCGATGACGCATCCATCGATCGCGTCGTGAACGTGATGAGCACCCTCGCGGCAAAGGCGCGCGGTGCTGTTCCCGCCTACAGCTAACCGACGACGCTGAACACGATCATGGACATGTTGACGACCGACGGAACCCAAGCACGGGTATGGGCAGGGCCGCAGAAGGGCGAGCGCGTGCTGGTGGCGATGTCCGGCGGTGTTGATTCGTCGGTGGCGGCGGCACTGCTGGTGGAACAAGGCTGTGATGTTGTCGGCGTTACGATGAAGCTCCACAACGATGGCGGCAACGTCCCGGATCGCCCCTGCTGCTCACTCGACTCAACGAGCGATGCGCGTCGTGTTTGCGAAAAGCTTGGCGTGCCGCACTACGTGGTGAATCTCGTCGACAAGTTTGGCCACGATGTGCTCGATGATTTCGTGCGGGAGTACGCGCGTGGTCGCACCCCTATTCCGTGCGTGCGCTGCAACACGTTTACCAAGTTCCACGATCTGCTGCTCAAGGCTGACGCGATCGATGCGCGTTGGCTGGCGACGGGCCACTACGCGCGCATGGGCGATGTGAACGGTGAGCGCGCGTTGCTGCGCGGGCTCGATCCGGCAAAAGACCAAAGCTATTTTCTCTGGGGCATCGAGCGCGCGGTGCTGGACCGTCTCGTGTTGCCGATCGGCGTGCAGACCAAGCCCGAAACCCGCGAGATTGCCCGCCGATTTGGATTGCGCACGGCCGAGAAGCCGGAGAGTCAGGATATCTGCTTTGTGCCGGACGGCAATCACGTGCGGATTCTCGAAAAGCACCTCGGAGCCGACGCGCCCTCGCTTTCGAGCGGACCGTTGCGTCTGTACACGGGCGAAGTGATTGGCGAGCATCAAGGTTTTGCCCGCTACACCATTGGCCAACGCAAAGGATTGCCGGGCGGCTTCGCGCAACCGATGTTCGTCGTCGACATCATTGCGAGTGAGCGCGCCGTGGTGATCGGCCCACGCGAAGAGTTGCTGGGACGCGGACTTGAGGCGCGCGAATTGAACTGGCTTGCGGAGCCGCCGATGGTTGGCGCGCGTGTGCAGGTGCAGGTGCGCAATCGCGCACGTGCCGTGCCGGGGATCGTTGTACGCCTTGAGCAGAATTCAATCGAGCTTGCGCTTGAAGAGGCGGTGACCGCCATCACAGCTGGCCAGTCACTCGTGCTTTTTGATGGCGTGCATGTGCTGGGCGGCGGCGTGATCGAGCGTGGCATGCGTGGCCAGACGGCCGCCGATACTCCACCATCGTCTCCCACGCGTGCATCACTGCCAATTCTTGCCGCGTAGTCACCAAGCTTGACGTGGTTGTTGTTCGATTTCCCGCAAATGCACATGCACGCTCCCTCAATCACCTACCGATGAACATCGCGCGACGCCACTTTCTTCCGCTGTTCGCGCTTTCCCTGCTGGGCGCGTCGTCGCGCAGCACTACGACAGCGCAACACGTTAGGCAGAGCGCGCTTGCCCCTACAACGGACGACCGCGTGTACGAACTTCGCATTTACACGGCGCATCCGAACAAGCTGCCGAACGTGCTGGCGCGCTTTCGCGACCACACCACGAAGCTGTTTGAAAAACACGGCATGAAAAATATCGGATACTTCACGCCACTCGATTCCGCAGATGGTGCGGGCGAGAAGTTGGTGTATGTACTCGAGCATGCAAGTCGCAGCGCGGCCAAAGCGTCGTGGAGCGCATTCGTCGCCGATCCGGAATGGAAAGCAGTTGCCAAGGAGAGTGAAGCGAACGGCCCAATCGTCGCAAAAATCGAATCGGTATTCATGGCGGCGACCGATTTCTCGCCGGCGAACTTCAGATCATCGAACACGAACCGCGTCTTCGAGCTGCGCAGCTACACCACTCCGGAAGGAAAACTCGGCGATCTTGACGCGCGTTTTCGCGATCACACGATCACGTTCTTTACGTCGCACAATATGACCAGCATCGCATACTGGCATCCCACCGACGCGGAGAAGGGTGCGAGCCACACCCTCATGTACATTCTCGCCCATCCCAGCCGCGACGCAGCAAAAGCCAACTGGGGCGCGTTTCGCACAGACCCGGCGTGGATTGCTGCGCGCAGTGCATCGGAAGCCAATGGTTTGCTCACCACCGCCGTGAAATCTGTCTTTCTTGCGCCGACAGATTTCTCAACGCTGCGTTAGCGGATTGTCACCCAGTCGTTCTGCGCGCGGTGTCGTCATCACGGCAACCAGCATGTCTGCTGTGACGTTGAGCAGCGTCTTAAACATGTCCGGCAACGTATCGAGCGCGATCATGATGCCAATGCCTTCCACCGGCAGTCCGATCGCGGCGTAAAGCGGAACCTGCAACAGCATACCACCGCTCGGAATGCCCGGTGTGCTGAAGCTCAACACTACACTCGATACCGCGACCAAGGCGATTGCCGACGTGGGTAGCGTTATGCCGTACAGCTTGGCGATGAACAGGGCGCCGACAATCCAATACACCGCGCTGGTAAGCTTGAATACCGATGCAGCAAGTGGCAGCACAAACCCGGTCGCCGTGGGCGGGAGCTTGAGTACATCGGTCGCGCCCTTCACCATGGCCGGCAGCGATGCGAGTGAACTGCGCGTGCCAAACGCCACCACCTGCGCCGGTATCAAGGCCCGCGCAAAGTGCGCAAGCGGCACGCGCCCACTCACAGCAACGACCACATACATCCCAAGGGTCGCAACAAGGTGCAGCGCAATCAACACGCCAACGTAGAACCCGATCGCCTGCAGCGCCGAAGCACCAAGCTTCTCGCCCAGCACTACGGCAAGCGCAAAGATACCGAGCCAACCGATCGCCAGAATCCATCGCACGACCACCAGCATCGTGTCGGCCATGCCGCGAAAGAATGAGATCTGCGCGGCGCGCGCTTCGCTCGAAATGCGTCCCATGGCAAACGCATACAACAACGTGAACAACACGGTCGGCAGCAACAGTCCATCGGCGGCCGACCGAATGGGGTTGAGTGGAATGAGACTCAACAGCCACGTTCGCGCAGACAAGGCTTCACTCGCCGGAATATCAATTCTGGCCGTCGCGCGCAGTCGCGCAGTGGCTGTCGGATCGAGCGAAAGCGAATCAAACCACCACGGTGCAACGAGCGCCGTCACAGCTGCACACACAACCAGCAACAGCAGAAACCAGCCAAAGGCTTTTGCACCCACCCGACCGGTGTGCCGTGTGTCCTGCGCCCCAGCGACACCGATGATCAGCAGCGGCACAACAAGCGGAATCACGGTCATGCGAATCGCGTTGATCCACGCGGTACCGATGACATCGAGCACGGCAACAAAGCCCTTCGTAAATTCAGACGGCGCACTGTCGCGTGCCA
>JAYUWD010000535.1:0-8615 GCA_043753735.1 Gemmatimonadaceae bacterium | reverse complement strand
GCGCTAATCGACTCGCCCGCGGTCGCGTCATCGACCCCGAAAGAAAGACTGCATCAGGGCGCTCGCCACACAGCCGGCTCGCTCGCATTTCCCACCCGATCGATCGCGTGAACCACAACCGCGTCGGTCGGTAAAGGGACCGCGCCCCCGGGAACGTCGATCGTCCGCTGATCCGCAGGTACCACCCGCATCGACCATGCATTCCCGCTGCGCCACCGCACCGCCCACCATGCAAGCGGTTTACCACCGTCGCCGCTCACCGTGACGCGCAGTGTCGCGCTTTGCCCCGCGAGCTGAACAACGCTCACGCTCGGCGCGCTCGGCACTTTCGCATCCAGCCACGATGTCGCCGGGACAAGTGCGACCGAGCCAAAGACATTGCCCGCCAACGCTGAAGCCAATCCATCGCGATTCTGTTTGAGCACGGACGTGTTGTACAACACCGTGCCTGTCGGTCCGCCTGCGGTCGCGCTCCGTTGACGGGCCAGCGACACCTGTGAGGTGATTTCTGTGGCGGCGAAGGCGCTCGACGTCCCATCGGCGACGCGATATGCAGCAAGACCCGGCCAAAGGTGTCGACGCATCGTGTTCTGTTGCGTCCACCAATCCACCAGCGCGGGAAAACTCTGCCCCGTCGACGCGATCGACCAGTACAGTTGTGGAGCGAAATAATCGGCCCAGCCCCTCTGTAGCCACAATCGGGAGTCGGCATAAATCGATGCGTACGAATCGAGGCCGATAATGCCGACCGGATTTCCCGGACGCCAGATTCCGAATGGGCTGATCCCCACGCGCACCGCCGATGACACGGAATGCACATCGCGATAGAGCCGTTCGACAAACCGATTTACATTGTCCCGGCGCCAGTCGTCGCGTACCAGCGCTCCGCCACCGGCGCGATAGCGCGCGAACCCCGCACTGTCGGGAAAGGCGAGATTCGGACACCTTGAATCCGGATACGGATAGAAATAGTCGTCGAGATGCACCGCATCGATCGCATAACGCCGTACCACATCCTGCACCACGGCGATCGCGTGATCCTGCACGACTGCTTCCGCGGGATCGAACCACAGTTGCGTGCAAAACGCGCGGGCAATTTCCGGTCGACGCTTGGCCAGGTGTAGCGCATCCATCCTTGCCGTGTCACTCAGATTGCCCGCCCGAAACGGGTTGAACCACGCATGCAGTTCAAGCCCACGCGCGTGCGCTTCAGTCACCGCAAAGGCGAGCGGGTCCCAGCCAGGATCTGCACCCTGCGTCCCAGTGAGCGAACGGGACCACGGCTCCAGTGTGGATGGGAAAAGAGCATCGCCATTCGATCGCACCTGCAGCACGATCGCGTTCAGCCCCGTCGAACGCGCAAGCTCGAAGATGGCGATCAACTCAGCCTGTTGAACGGCCGTCGCAAGCCCACTTCGCGACGGCCAGTCGATGTTGGCCACAGTCGCAATCCACAAGCCGCGAAACTCGCGTGGCAACGCCGGCACCGTCAGCGCAACTGGTGGAATCGGCGGCGTTGGCACGGTGGGCGTAGCAGGCTGCGTGGGCGTGTCGCCACTGCACGCCGACAGCCAGGTGAGCACGGCGGCTACCGCCAGAGCGCTGACGCGTTGCATGACTAGCCGATTCATTTTTCCTGGTTCAGCGACGTTGCTACGAAGCCGCATCCGCATCGTGCAAATTGTTTCGAGATTCATCCCCGTCAACATATCGCGCCCCCTTGCCACGCGCTTGTTGCTGCAGCAAGCTGCCCCTCTATCATGCGCATCGGTATTGACCTCGGCGGGACCAAGATCGCGGGCGTAGCGCTCGCCAATAGCGGACAGGTACTCGCGCGGCACCGAGTGCCGACACCACCAAATTATGGCGACACGGTTAGCGCGGTTGCTGATCTCGTCGAAGAACTGGAACGCGTCACCGACACCGTCGACAGCGGCTCGCCAGTGGGGGTCGGAATTCCGGGCGTTGTGGTACCGCAGACGGGTCTCGTCAAGAACGCCAATGCCATTTGGCTCATTGGACAGCCACTCGGACACGATCTCGAGAGCCGGCTCAACCGGCCTATTCGACTGGCCAATGACGCCAATTGCTTCGCGCTGTCGGAGGCGGCCGACGGCGGCGGGGCCGGCGCCCCGGTCGTCTTTGGGGTAATTCTGGGGACGGGCGTTGGAGCGGGAATCGTCATCAAGGGCGAAGTGCTTGTAGGCGCAAACCTGATCGCCGGCGAATGGGGGCACAACTCGCTGCCGTGGCCGATGGACGACGAACGCCCGGGACCGGCGTGCTATTGCGGCAAAAACGGTTGTATCGAGTCTTGGCTTTCCGGCCCGGGGTTTGAAGGTGATCACTGGCGCCGCACTGGCCAGAAGTTTTCCTCGCGCGAAATCACCGCCGCCGCCGAACGCGGCGAGGCTGGCGCGGTCGAGTCACTCGGCCGTTACCACGACCGCTTGGCTCGTGCACTCGCGTCGATCATCAACGTGCTCGACCCCAACGTGATTGTGCTGGGTGGTGGGATGTCCAATATCCCCGGGCTCGCCGATGCAACGACCGCGAAACTCCCAGAATGGGTTTTCTCCGACGCGTTGAACACTCGCGTGGTGCGCAACGTGCACGGCGATGCGAGCGGTGTGCGCGGCGCTGCTTGGCTTTGGCCACTCGATGCGACCGTGTAAGCCACGCCAATGCATGTGATACGCTGGCTCACCACGGCGGCGGTTGCCGCGTTGTTGTTGTTGGGAGCAGTCGCGTATCTACGACGCTTTGCACGGCGGGCAGGCAGGCGCACCCTGCGGCGCTACCGCGCTGGTGTCGATCACTTCAAATTGACGCGCAAGAGCTTCGTCATTGAGAAGGTGCTGGCCGAACCGATGGTGGCCGATGCGGTCCGCGCGCATGCCGCGCTGCACGGCGAGAACGTCGACGTTACCTGGCAGCGTGTGCATCGCTATCTCGACGAGATTGTTCCCTTCTTCAACATCCTCGCCTACTACGAACTCGGATACTTCGTCAGCCGCGCACTGCTGGGGTTGATCTACAAGGTTTCGGTCGAATTCGAGAAGCCCGATCCGTTTGGTGGATTGCCGCGCGATTCGATCGTGATCTATCTGATGAACCATCGCTCCAATGCGGACTATGTGCTCGTCGCGTATGTGATGATGGGCGATGTGTCCATTTCCTATGCAGTTGGCGAATGGGCGCGCGCCTTTCCGCTCGAGTATCTGTTCAAGAGTTTTGGCTCGTATTTCATTCGCCGTCGCTATCGCGAGCCGCTGTATCACGCGGTGCTGGAATCATACGTGCAGCTGATCACGCGCAACAGCGTGACGCAGGGCGTCTTCCCTGAGGGCGGGCTGACCCGCGACGGCGCGCTGCGTCCAGGCAAAATCGGGCTTCTCGACTACGCCCTCGGTGTGGCGCGCGACCCGGCGGTCCGCGAGCGCATGTATGTCGTGCCGGTCGGCATCAACTACGATCGCGTTCTCGAAGATCGATCGCTGCTGCGCGAACTGGAGACGCGCGCCGAACGACCAGTCACTTCGCGCGCGGCGCAGCTGCGCGAAGTGAGTCGATGGATGTTCTTCAATGCTGGACGCTTTCTCACTGGCCGCCTACGTCGCTACGGACGCGCCGCCGTCACCATCGGGACGCCAGTCTCCATCAACAGCTGGCTCACGCAACTCGACGAGCGAGGCGAATCGCTTTTTGATATGACGCGCGAAGAACGTCTCCCGCGTGTACAGCACTTCTGCGACGAGATGCTGCAACGCATCGGAGCAATCATTCCAGTGACGCCGGTGCCGTTGGCCTGCGCGGCATTGCAAAGTTTCGACGCCGACTTCGTGTCGCGCGCACAGCTGCTCGACCGCATGGAGGCGATGCGTGATGTGCTCATGGAGCTGAACGGACGCGTCGTGCGGTCAGACCGCGATATTGCCGACACCTTTGATCGCGCATACCGCATGTTGCGCCTGCGTCGCATCATCGCCCGTACCGGAGACGGCTTCCTGATCCTTCCCAAAGGACGCCCCCTCATCACCTACTACGCCAACAGCATCGTCCACCTGCTCGGCCCCTTCGCCGAGGGCGTCCGCGCCCGGGACGCGCTGCCCGTCCACGACTGGCGGTACTGATCCCCAGCAGGATGATCTCAAGTTGGGACTGGCGCATAGCCCCCGCCCCTCAATACTCTACGGCTGCAATCTACGTTTGGCCCTTCGTATAACGGCTATTACCTCGGCCTTTGGAGCCGATGACGATGGTTCGACTCCATCAGGGCCTATTTCACTTCCAGTCCGCCCGCGGCGACTGATTTCCCGTCCCGCGCCCCTGCCGTGGCTGCTCCGGCTCGGGTAGCTTTAGAGGCTGTCTGTGTTTTTTTGCCTTTACCTGGAGTTACTCGCATGGACGGGCAGTCCACGTCGCGCAGCTTCAAGATTCTGTCAGGCACGTCCAACCAGCCGTTGGTCGACGAAATCGCGCGCCATCTCGGCACCGAGGCGTGCAAAGTCACCTGCTCGCGCTTCGCCGACGGTGAGATTTTCGTTCGCATCGACGAAAACATTCGCGGCGCGGATGTCTTTGTCGTGCAATCCACAAATCCACCCGCCGAAAATGTGCTCGAAATGCTGCTGCTGATTGATGCAGCGCGCCGAGCTTCGGCGGCCCGTGTCACGGCCGTGTTGCCGTACTTCGGTTATGCACGACAGGATCGCAAGGACCAGCCACGCGTGGCGATCGGTGCCAAACTGATCGCAAACATGATCGAAAAGGCTGGAGCCGATCGGGTTCTGGGACTCGACCTGCACGCACACCAGCTTCAAGGGTTTTTCGACGTACCCGTCGACCATTTGTATGCCGCGCCGGTCTTCACGAATTACTTCCGCCGTAAAGGACTCAACAACCTCTGTGTCGTTGCTCCCGACGTCGGCTCGGCCAAAATGGCGCGCGGTTTCGCCAAGCGCCTCGATGCGACGTTCGCCATCGTCGACAAGCGACGGCCAAAAGCGAATGTCGCCGAAGTGGTCAACGTCGTTGGAGATGTCGAAGGACGGGACTGCCTGATTCCCGACGACATGATCGATACCGCAGGCACGGTCTCGGAGGCCGCCCGCGCACTCAAGAAGCTCGGCGCCAACGACATCTACGTGTGCGCGACGCACGCGCTTTTCAGCGGTCCCGCGGTCGAGCGTCTCACTAACGCGCCAATCACCGAAGTCATCGTCACCGATTCGATCAACCTGCCCGCCGAGCGTCGGTTCCCGTCGCTTCGCGTGCTGTCCGTGGGTGAATTGTTGGCCAAGGCGATTCGATTTACGAACGCGGATCAGTCGGTGAGCGTATTGTTTGAGTAGTTGAGCAGGTTCAGTTTCGAGTCGCCACTGTCGCAGGAAGGTTTTTGTATCATGCAGTTGCAGTTGCAGTTTCTGCAGTCGAGCGGCGGGCCGGCAACAGATCGCTACTCCCGCGCCACCTATCACACACAGGGTACCCGCATGGCAAAAGCATCACTCGACGCATCCGCCCGTTCCGAGAACGGCAAGGGCGCAGCCCGCAAAATTCGTATGGCTGGCAGCATTCCTGCCGTGATCTACGGACACGGCCGCCAGCCGATGTCTTTGACGATCAATGCGCGCGAAACCGATCGCCTTCTCACGCGCATCGCGACCGGCGCGACGGTCATCGAGTTGAACATCGATGGCGCCGTCTCCAAGACGCTCATCCGCGAAGTGCAGCGCCACCCGTACAAGAAGCAGATCATGCACATCGACTTCCAGGAACTGGTCGTCGGTGAAACGATCTCCATGTATGTCCCGCTCGCATTTGTCGGTATTCCCGATGGCGTCCGGAACGAGGGCGGCATTCTCGACCAGGTCATGCACCAGCTGCACATCGAGGTCGATCCGGGCAACATCCCGAACCACCTCGACGTCGACGTGTCGCACCTCAAGGTCGGCAAATCGTTGCACGTCGCCGACCTCGTCATGCCCGCCGGCATCAAGATCCTTGACGATGGCGAAGGTACGGTTTGCGTCGTTGGTCAGTCGCGTGCAAGCATTGAAGCCGCCACGGCCGAGAGCAACATTGCCGAGCCTGAGTTGATCCGTAAGGTCAAGCCCGACGACACGAAGTAGGTCGTCGCCGCTCGATTCTCGCAGTTCGATATTCACGACGGGGCGCGGGACGTTTCAGCATGGTCACTCCACGCTGGCGCGTTCCGCGCCCCGCGCGTCTTCCCCGCATGAAAGTCATCGTTGGACTCGGCAATCCTGGCCGCGAGTATGAAGACACCAGACACAATGTCGGCTGGTGGCTAGTCGATCATCTCGCCCGTCGCTGGCACTTCGATGCCTGGCGCAAGGACGGCGACAATCTTACGTCATCCGGCTTGGTCGGCACAAAAAAAGTGCGATTGGCCAAACCGCAGACGTACATGAATTTGAGCGGCAGTGCGCTGCGTCCCTTTCTCAAGCGCGAAGGCTTCGTCCCGGCTGAAGATCTCATGATCATCGTCGACGAAGTCGCCGTAGCTGTGGGCGAGTATCGCTTGCGTGCAGCCGGCAGCCCAGGTGGCCACAATGGGCTCAAGAGCGTCGAAGCGCAGCTCAAGTCGGCGACATATCCGCGCCTGCGCATCGGCATTCGTCCGGTCGACGAGCGGCGCTCCATCGGCGATCTCGCCGAGTTCGTGTTGCACTCCATGCCGCGCGATGAGCGCGAACTTGTCGAAGGGCTGTACGATCGCATGGCCAAGGCGCTCGAGCTGTGGCTGGCCGACGGTACTGAAAAGGCCGTGAGCTCGATGGGTCGGTAGCGATTCTACGCCGCTCGTTACTCCGCCGCGCGTCTCCGATCAAGATCGTTGTAACCCAACCGGCGCTGGGCCGTACGATATGACCGTTCGTCGTATCATTTTTCACTGCCGTTTGCTGCCTCTGTTCCCGCCCAATTGCACGGCGCGACATTTCACCCTGATCTCCCATGACGCGAATTCCCCTACGATTCACGCTGCTCTCAGCACTCGCGCTCATTCCAGCGCTGCTCGGTGCACAGGATGCGCCCAAACCGACGCCCGTTCCTGTCGTTCCGGCACCAGTGTCCACGCTGCCACTTAAGCGCGCCCCTCAGCCAACCAAGGCCGCAATATCGGTCCAGGACCTGATGACGCGACTCTACATCTTCGCTGACGACTCCATGATGGGGCGTGATGCGGGGACCAAGGGGAACTTGATGGGCACCGATTACCTCGCCAGCGAAGTGAAGCGCATCGGGCTCGTCCCGATGGGCGAGAACGGCACGTATTTTCAGACGCTGCCGCTTAAGGACCGGAGCTTCGACCCCATGTCCTCGCTGATCGCTGGCGGCGCATCCCTGGCGTACGGCAAAGAGTGGATCGCGCTCGGTAGGGCGACGCTCAACATGCCCGATCTGGATGTGGTCTTCGGCGGGATGCTTGGCGACACGGCGCGGTTATCCGCTGAACAGGCCGCAGGCAAGCTGGTGGTGATTGGCGTGCCTTTGAACAATCAAGCGATCAATCGTGCCATCGTCGGCACCGGCGTCGTGCCCGCAGGCGCAGCCGCGGTCATGCTCGTGATGCCGCCAACGGTGTTGCCAGCCATCCAGAACGCGATGAGCACGCAACTTAAAATGTTCACCGATGACGGTTCGACCGAGACACGCATCTTTCTCGCAGCGACGGCCGTGAACAAGGTTTTTGCCAAGCCGCTCGACTCGCTCAAACTCGGCGAGAGTGGCGCCAAGGTGCAACTCAATTCGGTGATCACGGCAACACCGATCCAGTTCCCCGCTCGCAATGTCATCGCGCTGCTCCCCGGCTCCGATCCAAAGCTCAAGAACCAGTACGTGGCGGTTGGAGCGCACAACGATCACATCGGTCTGAGCCGCAAAGCGTTCGATCACGATTCGATGCGCTTCATGACGCACATCGTGCGCCCTGGTGGTGCCGAAGACGGCCAAAAGCAGGCCTCTGCGGAGCAGCAGACGGAGATCAATGCACTGCTCGCCGACTGGCGGAAGACGCACCCGACGCGCATGGACTCGATCTACAACGGCGCCGATGATGATGGGTCGGGCTCGGTGTCGGTGCTCGAAATCGCCGAATACATGTCGTCACTCAAGGTCAAGCCCAAGCGCTCGATGTTGTTCGTCTGGCACGTTGGCGAAGAGAAGGGGCTGTGGGGGTCGGAGTGGTTCACCGATCACCCGACCGTACCGCGCGACTCGATCGTCGCGCAGCTGAACATGGACATGGTGGGTCGCGGCAACGCGTGGGACGTCACGGGCGCATCCAAGGAAGGCGCGGTGCTGCACGGCTCGACCGACTACTTGCAGGTGATTGGATCGCGCCGCTTGTCGACCGAGCTGGGCGATCTCGTCGAGAAGGTGAACACCAAAGGCAAGCACAACTTCAAGTTCGACTATTCGCTCGACGCCAACGGCCATCCGATGAACATCTATTGCCGCAGCGATCACTACGAATACGCGCGTTATGGTATTCCGATTGCCTTTTTCACCACCGGCGGGCATTCGGACTACCATCAGCTTACCGACGAACCGCAGTACATCGACTACCCGCACATGATGCGCGTGGC
>JAYUWD010000534.1:0-2824 GCA_043753735.1 Gemmatimonadaceae bacterium | reverse complement strand
CACTGTCGCGCTCCATCGGTATCACGGCGTCCACCGCGGGCGATTGGTCACTCAGCACGATCGGGTGGGTCTTCAGCGTCGCCATCGTGTTCCTCGGGGTGTCGGCCGCGCTGTTCGGCACCTGGCTCGAGCGCGTGGGGCCGCGCAAAGCCATGCTCGCATCCGCCATCTGCTTCAGCGGTGGGTTCTTTGTGGGTGCTGCAGGCGTCGCCACGCACCAATTCTGGCTGCTGCTGCTCGGCTACGGCGCGCTCGGCGGCATCGGGCTCGGACTCGGATACATCTCGCCGGTGTCCACGCTGATCAAGTGGTTCCCGGATCGTCCCGGCATGGCGACGGGGCTGGCGATCATGGGCTTTGGCGGTGGCGCGATGATCGCTTCGCCGCTGTCGGTAAGGCTGATGGAGCACTTCAGAACGTCCACGTCCACCGGCGTCGCCGAGTCGTTCGCGACACTCGGTGTGATCTATCTGATTTTCATGATGTTCGGCGTGTTCACCGTGCGGTTGCCGGCAACGGGGTGGGCTCCTGCTGGCGTTGGCACAAACCAGGCTATCAAACGAAGGACGTCCAGCCCCAGTGATGTTGCGGCGACTGAGGCCGTGCGAACACCCCAGTTCTGGCTGCTTTGGGTCGTGCTGTGCATGAACGTCACGGCGGGTATCGGTGTGCTTGGCCAAGCCTCCGCCATGATTCAGGAGGTGTTTCCTGGCGTGATCAGCGTGGGCGCCGCTGCGGGCTTCGTTGGTTTGTTAAGCCTTGCCAATATGGGCGGGCGCTTTCTGTGGTCGTCGCTTTCGGACTACATCGGGCGCCGCGCAACGTACGCCATCTTCTTTGCGCTGGGTGCGCTGCTGTACTCCGTCGTGCCATCGACCGGCCGATCCGGGAACGTCGCTCTGTTTGTCGCCTGCTACGTGGTGATCCTTTCAATGTACGGCGGAGGTTTCGCCACGATTCCGGCCTATCTGCGAGACATGTTCGGCACCATGCAGGTGGGCGCCATCCACGGACGCTTGCTGACCGCGTGGTCCGTCGCTGGCGTGGTCGGTCCCGTGCTGGTGAACTACATTCGCGAGTACCGTATCGCGCACGGTGTGGCCAAAGCGGATGCCTATGGCGTTACACTCTACGTCATGGCGGGTCTCCTCGTGGTGGGGTTTGCCGCAAACCTCGCCATTCGGCCCGTTGACGCGTCACATCACTCTCGGGGTGCGCGATGAACGGTGATCGCGGGATGAAAGACACCTTGGCGTTTGCCCTCGCATGGACGTTCGTGCTCGTGCCCATGCTGTGGGGGGTATCGCAGACCGTCGTGAAGTCGATGGCGTTGTTTCGGTAAAAGACAACTGTTCGGAAGGGCGTGAGTGAGACGAATACGACTCGCCTCTTCACCGATTGCGCGCGAAGTACAGCACTCCCAGCAGAATCGCCGTGAGGGTCGAGACGCCGGCCAGCGTCCACGGAATCCACGTCGGTGCATTCGACAGTCCTTCGATGATGGGACCGCCGCCAGTGCGTCGTACATGCGCGCCAGTACCGAGAGCGCGAAGGATTTCATCGCCGGAGTTTGGTCGATCACTTGCCTTTTTGGCCAGGCAACGCATAACGATGGATGAGAGCTGTCTGGGCGTATCTGGCCGTCGAGCTTCGATTGCTTCCGGGGCGCGTCCGGCATGCGCTTCGATCACCAACTGTGGCGATTTACCAGTAAACGGCGGATGGCCCGTGATCATCTCGTACGCCACGACACCGAGTGCGTACAGATCGGCGCGATGATCGAGGGCCGGGTCGCCCGCGGCCTGCTCCGGGGCGACGTATGTTGGAGTGCCGAGTGCGATGCCAACCTGCGTGATGCGCAGGACCTCTGTTTCGGCGGTTGACGCGCTGACGAGTGCCTTTCCGATCCCGAAGTCGAGCACGACAGCCTGCCCGTGAAAGAACATCACGTTTTCAGGCTTGATGTCGCGATGTACGACCCCTTCCTCGTGCGCATATGCGAGTGCGCGCGCGACGTCTTCGAGAATGTGCGTGATGGCGTTGAATGCCATCGGTCGCTCGCGGTCCATGCGGGCGCGCAGCGATTCGCCGTCAACGAGCGGCATGGTGTAATACAGATGCTCGCCTGCGAGACCGGCGTTGAGCAGCGGTACGATGTGTGGATGTTGCAACCGCGCTGCGAGGGCGATCTCGCGCTTGAAGCGTTCGGCGGAAAGGGTCGCCGCAAGTTCCGGCGAAAGCACCTTGATGACGACCCGTCGACCAAGCGCTGTTTCCGTCGCGACAAAGACACGCGACATCCCGCCGCGCGGCAGCTCGCGCTCGATCGTGTACTGACCGCCGAGCGATGCCTGAATCTCCGCTTGCAAAGTCTCGTCCGGCATGACACCACCTTGGCGTGAGAAGCTGGAGGCGTTGCTCGAACCGAAAGGTTACTTCGCCGGATCGAAAGGTATAGAAGTCCTGTCACTCCGCGCCACGCGCCGGCCCGCCGACAGGCCTGGTGGTGGCATTCCCGTCCCGGGATCATTCCCCTCCTGCCGCCGATGCCGTACTGTTGCCGGGTGCCGGTTGGTCGACCGGCGTCCCCCTCGTCCTCCATCTGAACGGTCTCCATGCGACACGCCCTGATGTACGTCGGCAACTTCGAACGCAACTTCCCCATGCTGACGACGGCCAGCACCACTTTCCTCGGCAGCGATGGGCAGCCCCACGCCTACCCCACGTGGCCAGCGGACGCCAACGGACTCCGCATCAGCTTCATGGAAAAGGCGGGCAAGAAGTTCGTCGCCGTCCGCGTCGCCGACAGCGCCGGCGATGTCGT
>JAYUWD010000533.1:0-8659 GCA_043753735.1 Gemmatimonadaceae bacterium | reverse complement strand
ACCCTGTCGCCACAATGACCGACTTGCCCTGCCAGTGCGTGACCGTGCCGTCCACGGCCGTGACTTCGACGATGTTGTCGGCCTTGAGCGCGCCCAGGCCTTTGGCCCAGGTGATCTTGTTTTTCTTGAATAGGAACTCAACACCCTTCGTGTTTTGCAACACGACATCCGTTTTGCGCGCCATCATCGTCGGCAAGTCGAGTCGCAGTCCATCGACCGCGATCCCGTGTTCCGCAGAATGCAGCCGCAGCCATTCATAATGTTCAGACGAATGCAGCAACGCCTTGGACGGAATGCATCCGACATTCACGCACGTGCCGCCAAGCGTCTTGTCGGATTCGACGCAGACGACCGAAAACCCGAGTTGCGCAGCGCGGATGCTGGCGACATAGCCACCAGGACCGCCGCCGAGGATGACGATGTCAGCGGACTGTAATTGAGGAGTCATGGAAGAAAAATAACCGATCGGTGAAGTCCACCCACTAGTTCACCCACTCGCGATCAAGTCTGCGTGAGGCCGCGATCAGCAACCCGGCGCTAAGCACGTAAAACGCGAGCCCGTACTGGATGGAGTAGCGCATCGATTCGGTGCCGTACTGCGCTTTGAGCTCGTCGGACAGATAGCCGAAAAACCATAGCCCGACGCCGATGCCGACCAAGTTGTTGATGAGTAGAAACAGCGCCGACGTGGTCGTACGCATGCGTGCCGGCGCGAGATGCTGCACCGCCGTGATGATCGGTCCCAGCCAGGTGAGGTTGAGCCCAGTCGGAACGAGAAAGAAGAGAAACGCCCACAGCAACGATTTCGTGTTCATCGCCAGCAAAAAGCAGGGGACGGCAATGAGAACACAGATCGCGGGCACGAGCGCATACGCAGCGCGACTCTTCGAGCCGAACCGATCAGCAAGTGAGCCACCCAGCCAGATGCCGGCCACGCCGCCGATCAGCGAAATCGCGCTGTAATAAACCGACGTTTGAGCGAGCGTCAGTCCCATGCTCCGCATGAAGAACGATGGGAGCCAGAAGGTGATGCCGTAGCCGCAGATCGAGGTGCATGCTGCTCCAAAGGCCAGCAGCCAGAAACTCGGTTTGGGGAACACCGTCGCGATCACCTCGCTGAACCGCGGTGCTGCTTTGTTGATCGGCGTCGTGCCCGGCGCGACATCGAGTCCGCCGCGAACAGGATCGCTCACGACCCACTTGAAGAGCGGTGCCAGAACCAATCCGGCCGAGCCCACGACAAAGAAGGCCCACCGCCAGTTCACGTACGCGGCGATCAATCCGCCAAAGAGCAGGCCACATGCCGTGCCGAGTGGGATGCCAAACGAGTAGGCCGCCAGTGCGCGGGCTCGCTGTTCTTTTGGGAAGTAGTCGCTGATCAGCGAGTACGCAGGGGCCACGCCACCGGCTTCGCCGACGCCGACACCCATCCGCGTCAGGAAGAGCGACCAGAAGCCTGTAGCGAGGCCGCAGGCGGCCGTGAACGCGCTCCAGATGGTTAGTGCCGCAGTCATGATCCAGGTGCGACTCACGCGATCGGCAAGCCACCCAATCGGGACGGCAAGTGTCGCGTACAGCGCCGCGAAAGCGACGCCGCCCATGAGGCCGAGTTGCGTGTCGGTGAGCCCCAATTCCTGCTTGATCGGCTCCTTGAGGATTCCGAGGATCTGTCGATCGAGAAAATTGAAGGTGTAGGCCAGAATCAGCATTGCCAGCACGACGTAGCGATAGCGTGACCCGCGTTCGGCCGGGTTCTCGATGCGGCGCTGACTCATCACAACTCGGGGACGATGTGTGCGTTCAGGATTCTTACCGGCCCCCCCGTGACCTCGCAGTGCCGATATGCGTCAAACAGGCGAACGACGTTGGCGGCAACGCCATCTCGTCTTGCTGGCTGCGACTCCAATCCTCGCATTGAACCGCGGGCTGGCAGACGAAACCACTCAGTACGGGGAGCTCTCACGAGCTGCCAGTGCTGAGTGGTTTTCGCGCTAGGTCGACTGAGGCTTAATAAACCAGCATCGCGGCCGGATCTTCCATCAGTTCCTTGATGCGAACGAGGAAGAGCACGGCCTGCTGCCCGTCGATGAGACGGTGGTCGTACGAAAGTGCGACGTACATCATCGGACGGATTTCGACTTTGCCGGCGACCGCGACGGGGCGATCCTGGATCTTGTGCAGGCCGAGAATGCCGACCTGCGGAAAATTGATGATCGGGGTCGATACGAGCGATCCAAAGACGCCGCCATTGGTGATCGTGAAGGTGCCGCCGGTAAGATCGTCCATGGACAGTTTGCCATCACGCGCACGTTTGGCCACGGCTCCGATGTCCCGGCCGATCTCGATCACGCTCTTGGCGTGCGCGTCCTTCACATTTGGCACCACCAGCCCGCCTTCGGATGCGACGGCGATTCCGAGGTTGACGTAGTTCTTGTAGACGATGGAATCGCCGTCGATCTGCGCGTTCACCAGCGGATAGGCCTGCAGCGCGTGGCAGGCCGCCTTGGCAAAGAACGGCATGAACGAAAGCTTGACGCCCTGTTCCTTCTCGAGGCGTTCCTTGAGTCGTTCACGGAGCGCCGAGATCTCCGACATGTCGATCTCGTTGAACGTCGTCAGGTGCGCCGTCTGCTGTTGCGACTGCAAGAGGTTTTCAGCGATGCGCTTGCGGCGCGTCGTCATCTTCTCGCGGGTCTCGCGCTGCCCGTTCGACATGGCGGGTGCGGCGCCCTTCGGTGCGGCCGGAGCCGCCGGCGCCTGCGCAACCGCTGCCGCGGGTGCCGCAATCGGTGGCGCCAGTGGTGCAGCAACTGGCCGCGCCGCAGCCGCGACGGCAGCAACGACATCGGGTTTGCTAATCACCCCACCTCGCCCGGTGCCTTCAACCGCCGCCAGATTGACCCCGGCTTCAGTTGCCAAACGGTTCGCGGCCGGCGACACCTTTTGCCCGTCGACGGGCGCTGCGGCAACCGGCGCTGGCACAGCGGCGGCAGCCGGTGCGACGACGGCGGTCGGGGCCGCGGCAGGAGCGGTGGCACCAGTTCCGGCACCGATCTCGCCGAGTGAGTCGCCGACGGCGACCACGTCACCGTCCTGCTTCAAACGCACGGAAAGAATGCCAGCTTCGAGGGCCGGAACTTCGACGGTGATCTTGTCGGTTTCGAGCTCGACCAGCGTGTCCCCGGCAGCGACCGCGTCGCCTTCGTTTTTGAGCCAGCGGGAAACGGTCGCCTCGACGATGGATTCCCCGAGGGGGGGGACCTTGATAAACGCCATGAGGAAATGCGGGTGCAGTGGACTGACAACGAGGAGTGTGAGAGTTCAAATATATGGGTCGGACCAACGACCATGCTTTCACCGTGACGCGCCTGAGTGCGGATCGGGGGCGGCGCCAACTATTTCCGCAATGCCAACGACCATGCGCGCACTGACAATCGACGCTCACGGGGGGGTGGAGCAGCTGCACTATCGAAACGATCTCCCCGCGCCCGAACTTGGGCATCCGGATGACGTACGGGTGCGCATTCGCGCTGCGGCGCTCAATCGACTCGACCTCTGGGTCCTGGGCGGCATTCCCGGTGTGAAAATCCATCCGGGTTGGGTACTCGGCTCCGACGGTGCAGGTGTCGTGGACGCGGTCGGCGCTGGGGTGCGGAACGTCGCCGTGGGCGATCACGTGATCCTCAATCCCGGCATCGTCGATCGAGACTGCCAGTGCGATTATTGTAAGGAGGGCGATCAGCCGTTTTGCCTCAGCTACGGCATTCTGGGTGAACACCGTCCGGGAACGCTGGCCGAGTATTTGGTGGTGCCCTCGGTGAACGTGACCAAGATCCCCGACAGCATACCGTTCGAGAGCGCCGCGGCGTTTCCCCTCGCGACCCTGACCGCTTGGCGGATGATCGTCGGGCGGGCGCGTGTGCAGGCGACGGACAACGTATTGATCTGGGGAATCGGTGGTGGTGTCGCACAGGCGGCGCTGCAGATCTGCAAACGGATCGGAGCCACCGTGTGGGTGACGTCGGGGAGTCCGGAAAAGCTTGCGCGCGCGAGCGGGCTCGGCGCCGACATTCTGCTCGATCACCGCCAGCCTGATGTGGGGAAAGAGGTCCGGGCCCGGACCGGCAAACGGGGCGTCGACGTCGTGATCGACTCGGTTGGGGAGGCCACATGGACCCAATCACTGATCGCGCTGGGGAAACGGGGCCGTCTGGTAACCTGCGGCGGCACGAGCGGACCTCATGTGCAGCTCGATGTGCGCCGAATGTTCTGGAATCAGTGGACACTCATGGGCTCGACGATGGGAAGCAACGCGGAATTTGCCGCCATGACGGAAGCGTTTTGCGAAGGCGCGCTGATGCCCCCGGTCGACTCGGTTTGGTCGCTCGAGGAGGGGCGCGGCGCGTTCGAGCGTCTCGCGACGGGGAACCAGTTTGGCAAAGTGGTCGTCCGCCTGTGAACCTTGTCTGGCCCACGCCGCACAATGACTGAGGCCGCGCGGTACAGCGCTGACGAGGAGCGCACTCTGCGAGCCGCAGTGACCGCGGGGCAGGCGCCAATCTGCCCCCGTTGCTCGGTGCCGATGACCACGCGTTCGATCGGGGGTGGCTCTTTCGGATTGGGTTACCACCGACAGCGGGAGTGGCTGCTTTGCCCGACTTGCAAGCGGAGCGCGATTTTCGACACCAAACGCGGGACGCGTCTCTGACCCGATGCAACGTTGGCAGCCGTCTGTCGCCGTAGTTCGCCGAGCGTGCACGGGGTCCGCCAAGTCACTAAGTTTGCTGTCGGTTGCTCGACCCGTCCGCGCCGCATTCGTGGCGCCCCTTTGCCCGTGAATTACGCAGTGTCAACCACTCAACTGTCCGATACGCTTCTCCTCCAGCAGGCCAATGCGCCGAGCGGGAGTGGTCAGTCCCCCGTTGTTACAACGTTCACGCAACGTCTGGAGCACAGCTTTTCGCTGCTGGGCGAGTTCGTGCCCGCGCTCTTTGGCGCGCTGGTCATACTTTTTGCTGGGTATCTCGTCGCAAAAGTGATCGAGAAAGGCACGCAACGACTGCTTCGTCGCATGCACTTCAACCAATTGCTTGAACGCGGCGGCGTGATGCACGCCGTCGAGCGCTCCGGATCGCATCTGAATCCGGCGAAAGTTGTCGCCAATCTGCTCTTCTGGTTCATCATGTTTGCCGTGTTGCTGGTGGCGGCGAACGCGATCGGCCTCGAGTCGTTGGCGAATGTCTTTTCGGAGTTGGTGAGCTACATCCCGAGTGTGATCGCGGCCATCGTGATCATCATTCTGGGGATCGTACTTGGCGGTTTCGTGGGCGGTTTGATCATGGCTTCGGCGGGCGCGTTGCACGGCGGTCCGTGGTTGGCGCGCACCGGACGGGTTGGCGTGATCGTGCTTGCCGTATTCATGGCGTTGCAGGAACTCGGCATTGCGACCGATATCGTCACGACCGCGTTCGCAATTCTGTTCGGTGCTGTCGCGCTTGCACTGGCGCTTTCCTTTGGACTCGGCAATCGCGAACTGGCCGCCGAGGTAACGCGTGAATGGTATTTGCGCTATCGCGCCGAGCGTCAGGCGATTGATGCCGAGGCTGCGGCAGAAGCGGCCGAAGAGTTGGCAGAAGAAGCTTCGGAAGATGCGAGTGACGCGGCCGAAGACGCCAAGGAAACGAAGGATAAAAAGGAAAAAAAGAAGGCGTTGCCCGTTCAGGCAGGCGCCGACACGGCGCGGATTGCTTGATGGCGGCAACGGCCCAAATGGGAAAACGCACACGTTCGATCGGTGTCGCGCTGCTGTTCGTTTTCGTTGCACTCGCGGTGGTCGCCGGACCTTCGACTGGCGGTGCGCAGACTGGCAAGACGCCTTCCACGAAGTCCGTCGCCAAGTCGAAAGCGTCAACGGCACCGACCTCCAGGAAAGCCGCTGCCGTTGCTGACAGCGACGCGGTGGAACGCGCGTTTCTCGAGGCTGATGAAAAGCGGTATTACGAGTGGTTAATGCGTGATCGGTCGATGTACCTCGAACGCGCGGCGTGGGCAGAGCTTGGTGATCGCTGCAACCCCGGCGACCTGCGCGTTTTCCCGCGCGAGACGTCGACCGCGCAGCAGCAGTCGCTGCAGCACATCGTGGAGCACATGGAGTCGACAGTGATCGGTCGCGGCGTTGGGTCGCCGCTCGGCACGCCGGAAGCGCGAGCGCTGTTGCGAGTGATCGTGGGATGGGAAGCCGGAATTGATCGACCGCGGTGGGATTCGGACGACAAGAAAGCGCACCAGGCCGTCGCGGCGGGGCTCACTGGCGAAGTGCCCGATCCGCGCAGCGACAAGTGCCTCGTGTCGCCGCTGCTGACGGATACCGTGACATTCGTCGTTCCGGGTTTCACCACGATGGATTTTCCGAAAGCGTCGACACCGCGTGTGAAGGCGTACTTCGGTCCGAGGGGCCAGCAACATGCGCGCGATGAATTCTTTGTCGCGCGTGGACGCGCCAACGCTGAAGCGGATTTGACGTACATCGTGGTTGCGCCAATGGTCATCTGGCGTGGGTGGGCGTTGGTGGCTGTCGACCGTCCGCGCGAGAAAGGTGGTGTTGAAATTGGTGCGGCCAGCAACGGCGGGGCGACCTATCTGTTGCGGCGGGTCGGGACCGAATGGCGCCTGTTGTCGATCGTTCGCAGCTGGGGCTCCTGAGAGCTCCGAACAGTCTTTTGTAAGCCGTTACCCTTCTTCTTCGACGTCCCATGACTGCACCGAACGCCCGCGAACGTATCCTGCCGCGCCTCATCGACGAGGAGATCAAGGAGTCGTTCATCAACTATTCCATGAGCGTCATCGTGTCCCGGGCGCTGCCCGATGTACGCGATGGGCTCAAGCCTGTTCATCGTCGCGTGTTGTATGCGATGAATGAGTTGGGGTTGGTGCCTGGTCGAGCGTACAAGAAGTGCGCGACGGTGGTGGGCGATGTACTCGGCAAGTATCACCCGCATGGCGACAGCAGCGTTTATGACGCGCTCGTTCGTATGGTGCAGACATTCTCGCTGCGCTATCCGCTCATCGATGGCCAGGGAAATTTCGGCTCGATGGACGGCGATTCGGCGGCAGCGTATCGTTATACCGAATCGCGGTTGATGCGCATGGCGATGGAGATGCTCGCCGACATCGACAAGAACACCGTCGATTTTGCGCCCAACTACGACGATCGTCTCGAGGAGCCGCGTGTGCTTCCGTCGACGGTGCCGAACCTGCTGGTGAACGGTTCGACGGGTATTGCCGTCGGTATGGCGACCAACATTCCGCCGCACAATCTGCGCGAGATCGCCGAAGCCGTCATTGCACTCATCGACAATCCGCTACTCGAGCCAGCTGCACTGCGCGGGATGGTGAAGGGGCCGGACTTTCCGACCGGCGGTTACATCTACGGGCGCGCCGGCATCGCGGATTATCAGGATACGGGACGCGGCCGTATCGTGATGCGCGCGCGCGCGGTGATCGAAGAGCGGGAGTCGAGCGGCCGCTCGCAGATCGTGGTCACTGAAGTCCCGTACCAAGTGAACAAGGCGCGACTGGTGCAGGACATCGCCGCGCTGGTGAAGGAAGAGAAGTTGACCGGAATCAGTGCGTTGCGGGACGAGTCAGACCGCGACGGCATTCGGGTGGTGATCGAGCTGAAGCGGGATGCCATTCCGCGTGTGGTGCTGAATCAGTTGTACAAGCACACCACGATGCAATCGACGTTCGGCGTGATCATGCTGGCGCTGGTGCCGGACATCAACACGCGTCAGCTCGTGCCGAAGGTGTTGACGCTGAAGCAGTGCCTCGAGCACTTCATCAGTCATCGTCATGAAGTGATCGTGCGTCGGACGCAGTTCGATCTCGACAAGGCGCTCGAGCGCGAGCACATCCTCGAAGGGCTCAAGATCGCCGTCGACAACATCGACGAAGTGATCGCGCTCATTCGTGCAGCGGTCGACACGCCGACGGCGAGCACGCAGTTGCAGACGCGCTTCGGATTGTCCGAGCTTCAGGCCGAAGCGATTCTGAATCTGCGGTTGTCCAAGCTTACCGGGCTTGAGCGCGAGAAGCTTGAAGAAGAGCTTGCGGAAAGACGCGTGTTCATCACCGAGATGCGCGGTATTCTCGAGTCCAAGCCGCGTCGGATGGAAATCCTCAAGGGCGAAATTTTGAGGATCGTGGATTCATATGGCGACGATCGTCGCACCGAAATTGTCAGCGACGAAGGCGAGTTTTCGATCGAGGATCTCATTGCCGAAGAGGAGATGGTTGTCACCATCTCGCATCAGGGATACGTCAAGCGCACCGCGGTGTCGTTGTACAATCGGCAGGGGCGTGGTGGGCGTGGGAAGCAGGGCGCAGACCTGAAGGAAGGTGACTTCATGGAGCGCTTCTACGTGGTGTCGACGCACACGTACATCCTGATTTTCACCGACGATGGTCGTTGTTTCTGGATCAAGGTCCACGAGCTGCCCCAAGCGGGTCGCGACACGCGCGGCAAGCCGATCGTGAACCTGATCAACGTCACGCCGGACACGCGTATCCGTGCCGTCGTGCCGGTGCGCGCATTCAGCGACAGTGAGTTCCTGCTCTTCTGCACCAAGAACGGCACCGTAAAGAAGACAGCGCTGTCGCA
>JAYUWD010000532.1:0-8670 GCA_043753735.1 Gemmatimonadaceae bacterium | reverse complement strand
AGCGGCGGTGGTGGCCCGCCGCCGGGTACTGATCCTGCCGGCGGGGCTCCACCTGTAGGCGGCGCTCCTCCGGGCGCTGGTGGTGGTGGTGGTGGTGGCGGTGGTGGCCTGTTTGGCGCTGGCCCGTTCGGCGGCGCTGGATCGTTCATGAACGGCAAGAAGCCGGGCGACAAGATTTTCAGCGATCTTTTTTCATTGCGGAGCGATGTTGGCAACGCGGTGCTTCGGCAGTCACCCATTCTTTTCGACAACAAGCCGGCCGCTCCGGTGCAGTGGGTCGAGAAGGGTGTGCTGCGAAATTTCACGCAGGGTCAGCCTGCAACGCTCAGTAATAGTCTGGTGCAGGAAGGATCGAATCTTTCGATCGAAGACATGATCAGGCAGACGCGTCGTGGCCTGCTGGTCACAAGCCTCTGGTATATCCGCGGCGTGCCGAGTGAGGGGCAACCATTGTTGAATACCGGGATGACGCGCGACGGATTGTTTCTTATCGAGAACGGTGAAATTGTCGGCCCTGTACAGAACTTTCGCTGGAACATGTCCCCACTCGTTGCCTACAACAATCTCACGCTCGTCGGCAAGCCAGTGCCGATGGGTCTTGGTGAGTCGTTCGACCTTGCGCAATCCGCTCTCGTTCCGCCGGTGCGGATCGAAGAGTTCTACATGACGTCCGTCTCACCCGCGGTTTGACCAAGGCATCGATATGAGCCCATCTCGTCGTAATTTTCTCAAAGGACTCGGCGCAACCGCAGCCCTTTCGTTGTATTCGCACGATCTGGTCGCTGAAGCGATAGCGACGTCACCCACGGGTCGTGTTGCCGATTCGAAGTTCAAGGGCATGGCCGACATCGTGCTCAAGGAAGCAAGACTTGGCGGTTGCAGCTACGCCGACGTGCGCTTCACGATGACGGCGAATGTACCCGGTGGCCTCGCCACCTTTCGTACGGACGCAACCGGGGGGGCGGGCGGTGGTGGACGTGGGGCTGGCGGAACCGGTGGTGGCGGGGGTGGCGGAGGGCGCGGCGGGCGTGGCGGTGGTCAGACAAATGGGATTCCGGCCGAAGCCGATCGTCGCGCCGCGGGCTTTGGTGTGCGTGTCGTGCACAGCGGCGTGTGGGGATTCGCATCGAGCCCGATCGTCACCGAAGACGAGATCAAGCGTATCACGCGCGTTGCCACCGAAGTCGCGAAGGCGAGTGCGATTGCCAAGAAGGCGAATCTCAAGCTGGCACCAGTGCCGGCGTACGTGACCAACTTCATCACCCCGATGCAGAAGCATCCGACGTCGGTATCGCCGACTGATAAACAGCTCTGGGCTCAGGCGATTGCGGACAAGGCGAGCGCGGTGAAAGGCGTGACGGCGGTGAACGTTTCCGCGACGCACAGCTACGAGTGGCGCTATTTCGCGTCGAGCGAGGGGTCGTATATCGAGCAGGAGCTGTTCACGACATCGCCGACGTTGAGCGTGACCGCGAAGGTTGGTGATGTGACCAAGACGCGTAACTATCCAGGCGTTGCATCGGCGGGCGGGTGGGAAGTTGCTGAACGTTCAGATCTGCTCGCATCGGCAGAACGTGTTGCCACTGAAGCGGTGGAGTTCTGCACGGCCAAGCCGTTGGGTTCGAGCGGACTGCGTGACCTGATTCTGTCGCCGGCCCACGCGATGCTCACGATTCACGAGATCGTGGCCCATGCAACCGAGGTTGATCGTATCGTCGGTTACGAAGCGAATTACGCGGGTACCAGCTTTGTGAAGCTGTCCGATGTGGGCAAGTTGAAGTATGGCTCCAAGCTGATGAACGTGACCTGTGACAAGACGGACGACGGCATCGGCTCGGTTGGGTATGACGATGATGGCGTGAAATCGATGAAGTGGCCTCTCATTCGCGAGGGCACGTTGGTTGGTCTGCAGACCAATCGCGAGACGGCGCATCTCGTGGGCGAAGACTTCAGTCGTGGTTGCACCTTCGGCAATTCGTGGCGCGATTATCCGTTTTTGCGAATGCCCAACGTTCACGTCGAACCGGGCCCCGAAAATTCACCAACGCGCGATCAGCTTATCGCCGATGTGAAGGACGGCGTGATGATCGACGGACGTGGCAGCTACTCCATAGACCAGCAACGTTACAACGGCCAGTTCGGCGGACATGTGTTCTGGGAAATCAAGAAGGGCAGGATCACGCGTATGTGCACGGACGTGACATACAACGCGATCACCACAGATTTCTGGGGCAATCTCGACGGCATCACCGGGCCGAGTGAGTATCAAAAGCATGGCACAGGTGGTGATGCGAAGGGACAGCCGACGCAAACGAATTCAATTTCGCATGGGTCGCCGTGGCTGCTCATCCGAAAGATGATGGTGGGAGCGGCGTTCGACTGATGACTGTCACTCAGTTTTGAGTTGGCACCTCAAGCTCCAACTCACGTCATTGCGTAGACCACCAGATTCACCACAAACCGCGTGTTGTCTTTCGTCCGGTACTTCTTGTTCCTCCAGCTATAGTCCCACTCGCACCCATAATCCTGATTCGAGTAGAGCACACCGAGTCGACCGTTGCGTTCGACACCCCGGAGATAGCCATGCACGATGTTGTCCCCCCAGCCATTCAGTTCGTGGCTGGTTTGCGGTGGACCGTCGAATGCAAAGAATGAGCGATAGACCGGATGCGTATTGGAGAGCTTGGCAAGCGCACTGCTGCTGCCAAACGTCTTCTGCATCTCGGCTTCAAACGACTTCGCATACAGTCCGTTCACATCGTGATTGCAGTCGTCGGAAAACAGTAGACCGCCGTTCTCGACAAAGCGCAGGATCCCTTTGCGTTCCCTGTCGCTGAAGCGCACGAGTTTGTGTCCGGTCATGAACAGGAACGGATAGGACGTCAGCTCCTGCGAATCGGCCGTAATCACGACTTCCTGCTGCTGGACCCGAATATCCGTGTACTGCACCACCGAATCGAGCACGTTGCCGCACACCTTGGGGTTGTAATCCCAGTCCCCCGATTCATAACGCAGCCGAGCAAAGACGAACTCGAAGCCGCGCGGCGCACTCTCACCCTGCTGCCTCCGTTTCGGTGGCAACTGGTCGGCATGCGCGATCGGCGGGGCAACCAGTGGCGCAAGCGAGTCCGTGGCCGCCAGTCCACCCGCAGCTGCGCTTAACCACTGAAGGAAACTGCGACGATCCATCACGGTTGGGCCTTGGTCATGATCTCTTGAACTTTCCGCGTCAATTCAACGACTTGGTATGGCTTCCCCAGGAAGTTACCGGACGCACCGATGGCATCCACACCCAATTCGGCGTCGCCAGCGTAGCCCGACGCGTATAGCACCCGTGTCGACGGATACAGTTCGGCAACGCGCGCCGCAAGTTCAGCTCCGCCCATGTTCGGCATGATCACGTCGGTCAGCAGCAAGTCCACTGGCGACCCACGCGCCTCAAGCACCCGCAAGGCGTCCACGCCGTCGCTTGCTGTGAGTACCTGATATCCCGCCGCCTCGAGCACGCGCGTCGCCAGTCGACGGATTGCCGCCTCGTCTTCAACAATCAGAATCGTGCCCGTTCCGTGGTACGCATCGCGCGCATTGTCAGCACCCGCGTCCGCACCGCTCCCGCGAATGACCGTGCTGAACTTCGGGGAACCGTATTCATCCTGCTGCAGCCCGCGCACGAGGGGGAGATAGACGGAGAACGTTGTACCAACGCCGATTGAACTTTCCACTTCTATCGCGCCTCCATTTTGCGACACGATGCCGTATACGGTCGCGAGACCTAGGCCGCTCCCCTGCCCCGGCTCTTTGGTGCTGTAGAACGGTTCGAAGATGCGTGCGCGGGTGGCGTCGTCCATCCCCGTGCCGGTGTCTCGCACATCCACCCGCACGTACGGTCCCATGCGCATTCCCGGATGCGAATGCACGAATGCGGCATCGATCTCGATTTCTTCGAGCTGGAAGGTGAGTGTGCCGCCGTGTGGCATCGCATCGCGTGCGTTGAGCGCGAGGTTGAGCAATACCTGCTCGATGTGTCCGGGGTCCGCGAGCACCTGACCTTGCGCCGTACCGGGTTCGAGAACGAGGCGCACATCTTCACGTATCGCACGTGACAACAGCGGATGCATGCCGTCGATCAACTCGCGCACATTGAGACTTTCAGGCACGATCGTCTGTTTGCGGCCGAATGCGAGGAGCTGACGCGTCAGCACAGCAGCGCGTTGTCCGGCGCGTTGAATGTCGGCGAGGTCACGGCGGATTGGAGCATCGGCAGCCACGCCGCGAATGGCCACATCGGCGATACCAGTAATGATTGTGAGCAGGTTGTTGAAGTCGTGTGCGATCCCGCCAGCAAGTTGTCCGACCGCTTCCATCTTCTGCGACTGACGCAACTGCGATTGGAGTTCACCACGCGCATTTTCGGAGCGTATACGTTCGGTCACGTCGACAAATGTCACCACGATCTGCAGAATCCGACCCTCCTCACCGCGCACCGGGTACGCATTGCATACCGCCCAGGTGACGTCCGTGCGACTTGGAATCTGCACGCCGACCACAAGGCCATTTACCGGACCGCCAGTGGATACGACGCGATTCACAGGGAAATCTTCCTGGTGCATCGGCATCCCATCTTCGCTAACGAATGCCCATGTGGGATCGATAGCCGTCTTGCCGCGCATTTGATCAAGCGTCAACCCGAGCAGCGAACAGGCCATTGTATTGCAATCGATGATCGACGTATCGCCGGCGTGCACGACCACCCCAGTCGGCAAGCTACTGAGCATCGTTCGTGAATACTCTTCACGCGCACGTAGCGCTTCGTCGGCCTGCTTGCGAATCAGTTCGCCCGCGGCCGGCAACGCAAAGAGCGTGAGCAGCGAGACGACCAGGTTTGGGTCGCGAAATGCGCTCCGACTCACCACCGAAATCACTCCAACCGCCTGCCCGTCGGCGTTACGAAGCGTGATCCCGGCGTAACCTTCAGCGTTGAGCGCCTCGAGTCGTGCATCCATCGGATACTCGGCACGCGCAGCGTTTGCGGCGCAGCGAACATCGTTGCCCAGAAACATGCCGAGTGCCGTCTGGCTCAAAGGGTACAGGTGGGGCGCGACTTGAATACCGTCGAGATACGCGGCTTCACCGTAGGCCTTTGATCCATCGGTCGACAGGCGGTCGATAAAGACCGCATCGGCGAACAGCGTGTCGGCGAGATAGCGCGACAGCGAAGCAAAGAAATCTTCGCCTGTACCAACGTGACCGTGGCGCGCCAGGAATTGCTGCGCACCCTGCGCCTGCTTGCGTTCTGTTATGTCCTCGATCGATCCGGAGACGCGATAGACGCGTAGTTGCGCATCGCGACGTGATGCGCCCCGTGCCAGCATCCATCGGTACGACCCATCCTTGTGGCGCAGGCGATGCTCAAGCGAGAACAACGCGTCGGCACTGCGAAGAAAAGTGTCGATGGTTGAACGAACCCGCGGCCGATCGTCAGGGTGCAATTGCTCACCCCACGCCTCGTAGCTGACCTCACCGTCTTCTGCCGCGTATCCGAGCAACGCTTTGCCCAGTGCGGAAATGAAGAAACTGTTGGTGCGGACCTCCCAATCCCACACACCAATGCGGGAGCCTTGCACGGCGAGTGTGAATCGTTCGTCACTCTGTTGAAGTGCTAGGAGCCCGGCCGCCATCATCGCGTCGAGCGCGCGACGCGCCGCAATATTCTCCTCCTGCAGGCGCTCCCCCGTCATCACGACCCACCCGAATGCAAGCAGCAGGCGCATCACAATGGCGATCGAAAGCGCGAGCACGATACCAGGACTGTTTCCCAACAGTTCACTGGGCGTCTCCGCACGCATACTGACACCGAGCCGTGCAAGCTGGATGAAGCCGATGCACAGCAGCAGCACAACCGCAATGTCACGCGACCGCGACGGCTGCGGCGGTCCGCGGCGGAGCACAAACGCCGACACAATCGAGAAGGCGCACACCGACGCTGAAAACGTCAACGCTCGCGCGGGAAACAAATCGACTACTGCGTAAAAATACAGGTAGCCAAGCCCGCTCAGCACCAGCGCGGTCGTATGTACTCGCCAAGCCGGCACCCGATCGATCGCGTACTCGCACCCCACCAGCAGCATCCACATGCTGGCCACGACGAGTTGGCTCGCGACGAACACCGATACGAAGTCGGGCACTCTGTCGCGGAGCGCGAGCAACAGCCCACCCGCCGCCAGTGTGGCTGTCGATGCGAGCCACCATTGCATCTGACGTTGACGCAGGTAGGTGCGCCAGCCAATGAAGAGCGCCGCTATGTACGCGATGCTCACCAGAAGCACCATGTACAGCATTGTGCGAACGTCGAAGTGCATGCTGGTCGCGTTATCCCGAACTTGCCAACTGCGAAAGGCGCTCCAGCAGCACGAGCGCCGCCTTGTCTTCCTCGTCACCCACCCGCGACATGTAGCGCGGAACCACCCATCGCGCCTGATCGTACACCGACCCCCACATCGACGGGGCACTGACCCGCTCGTAGAGCCCCACGTACTCCGCCACAATACTCTCCAGCTCCGACGCCAGTTGACGTTTGGCCAGCGCTTCGTAAAGACGAAGGTCGGTGACACCCACGACGCTCCAGAAATCAGGATCATCGCGTGTTTTGGCAATCAGACTGTCACGCACCTCCTGTACACCGCCTGCATCGAAACCGGGCCAGTCGGGCGCGTTGGCTTCGACGATCAACTCCGCCGCCATGCGATTGAGCGCCGGATAGTAAAGCTCCGCACTGTTCGTCGCGCGCGCATTCGTCTCGGCATTCAGGTATCGTCGCTTCATCTTCACGATGGCGTCCATTTCGGCGGCCGCGTTGCCGGCAAGCGACTCCAACATCGCCATGCGCTTCCACGCTGATCCGCACAGACTCTCACCTTCGACTGTAGGCTGCAAATCGGTGATCTGTTCGATCACGCTGGTGGCCGCAACAATTTCCGCGCGCGCTGCATCGATCAGTGCTTTAAGCGTGGAGGCATCACCACTTTTGTCGCTGTCGCACTTGGCCTGCTCCGCCACTTCGAGCGCTGCGCGCGCGCGCAGATTACCGAGATCCTGCACAGCCTTGATCGACGAACTGCCATCGTTGGCCGACACGGCGGCGCGATACCACTCGATCGCCTTCGCGCGGTCGCCAAGTTGCGTCCACGCGACGCCGAATGCTTCCGCGACCACACCCTTCGCCCCCCATTCACCTTTGAATCGCGATTCAAGAAAAAGAAGCGCTTCGCGTCCCTGCGCCTTGTCATAGTCGCGATACCTGCTGTCGACCGAAATCGCCTCGAGCGCGAGCAGCAGCACGCGCCACGACGCCACCCCAGCGTACTTCTGCTCGGGTGATTGCGTCGCACGTTGAGCGCCTGCAGCGGTCGACCGGAACCGCCAGTCTGGGTCGCCGTAGCACTGATACGCCGCCCACGTGTTCCCATTCAATCGCCAGGCCGCTTCGCGCGCGGCGGCCACCGCATCCATGAACCGCGCCCCCTGCAGCAGTTGGGAATAAAACGTTTTGGCAAAGGTCATCGCGGGTTCGTCTTCCACTTCCCAGCCGGCGGCGACCACGCAACGAACGCCGATGCGAATGAGCTCGTGTGCGACGCCGGCCGCGAAACGGGCGTGATCGTGGTGCGCCGGATCCGGAGATTCGAGCACCCGTTCGGCGTCGCCCACCGCGGTGAAGCAGCAGTTCACAAAAACCAATTCCGGCACCACCGGCATCGTCGCAATTTCGCGCGGACCGAGATACGTGCCACTCGAAAGTACCACACCCCGCGGGTCGAGATTGACCGGCACTACTCCCGACGCATTCGCCCCCTCACTGGGCGCGTCCGGTGGCTCGCCGTGCCCCGCGATATGGATGATGCGCCAGTCGCGCTCGAGCAATGCGTTGACGATCGTCCGCGCATCGGGGCCGATGTCACGCGGCCCAGGGCCGCAAATGAGTTGTTTGACAATCCCCGTCGGACTCTTTTCAGCCGTGAACAGGGCCGCCACTTCGCGCGCTTCCTGCCGCGCGGCGGGGAGTCGCGGCAGCTCCGGATTGTCACACTTCGGCTCTCCGATAATCAGGACGTGCGGGTCTGCATTGGCATCCTGGACACGTTGCCGGAAATCGACCGTGCGCAACTTGCGCAGCAGCTTGGTGCGAATCGCCCACGGTGCTGGCGGTGTGCCCCGCTCCATGCCCGACGAAGAATCCAGCAGTTCCCACGGAATTCCCGCCGTGCCGCTATCGAGTTCGAGCAAGACAGCGTCGGAGCCGGCGAGAAACGGCTGCATTTCGAGCGGCACCAACAATCGAAACAGTGAGCGTCCGATCTGCTTGTCTGTGCTTTCTTCGTTGGCTGCGCAGGTTGTGAGTTCGCGCAGCAACTTGATCTGCGTCGCCTGAGCGCGCACCTCTGTACGCGCGCGTCTTGTGTCGACCGTGTATGAAATGAGCGACTCGCCACAGCTGTCCTGCTGCGTAACGGCGCTGATCAGATCGTATTCCGATCCGCGATAGCTGGGTTCGAGTGGACGCTGCAGCGCGCCGAGTCCCGTGTGAAGGAACGGTGTGATGACGAAGTCGCCGGGGGATGCGGTGGCCAGTATCTGCAGCGAGCGCCACGCTTCGGTTGCGCGATCGAGATA
>JAYUWD010000531.1:0-2830 GCA_043753735.1 Gemmatimonadaceae bacterium | reverse complement strand
AACCCGGTGGCGCGTAGCAGCCCGAGCCATTTGAAAACCCACGGTGCGCGCCAAGGGGCCGCCGTCGAGACGCGAATCATGTCCAGCGGCCGTCCGCTTGAGGAGAGCATCAAACCTCCGTCGATTCCCGGCCCCCAGATCAGCGGCTGACGCCCGACTTCTGCCACCACATTTCCCAGCGATCCGGCGACACTGAGCTCCTGCATTGATGCTTCCGCAAAGCGTGAAGCACCGGTACCGCCCAGAGCGACTCTCGGTTGTGCGGTGATCAGCAGATGTCGGCCCAACGGCCAGATGGTACTCGCCTCTGTTGCGAAGGTCGGTCCCTGCCCAAAGCGTCGCCCGCCGCGACTGTTCAGCAGTGGATTAAGGTCTGCGGCAACGGCCCCGACGGGAGCCGGCGGAATATCGCGGGACGGGCTATCAAGGCCGATGATATCGGCGTTGACCCATTGCACAGCTGGCCGGTCTTTTTCATCGGCAAAGCGCGCGTGGAGGCGAGCCAGTTGAGCGGTCGTACTCCGGCTCACCTGACGGGTTTTGGCATGCGCCGAAGCTTCGGCCACGATGCGCGCAATTTCCCGGCGCGTGTACGGCCGCTCACCGTAGATGACGGTTCGAACGAGTCCGCTTCCGATGACCTGATCGAGCACTTCGTAAACGGGGTCGGTGAGCGGAACTCGCGGGGATGGCTGCGCCGAAAGTGTTGCGGCTACGGTGCTCAAAAGCGCCACGAGCACAATGAATGGATTCCGCGTCATGCTGCGTTTCGTCGAGGGGTTTTCGCGGAGGACGCCGACAAAAGGAAGGAAGCGGAGGCCAAGCATGTACAGATAATAGTCCGCGGGTGTTACACTGGGGGATGACCGATTCCGGACAGCGGCGAGCCGCGTCGGCGCCACCTGCGCTGTACACTGAAATCGGGGCGCACCAGTTTCTCGAACCGGGGCGCGACCGTGCGCGATGACTGACGTATTTCGTATTGCGCAGGTGAGCCCGTACGGGCTCGATCGCTACGGCGGCGTACGAAGTCACATCCTTGGATTGGGGGAGGCGCTTGCGGTGCGCGGCCATCGGGTGGATGTCGTGGCACCAGGCGCGGACGGAATGCTTGGATCGCTGCCTGTCATAGGCTGCGGCGAAGCGCGAGCGATACATTTTGGCGGTACGCACTTCGATCTCACGTGGGCGTCGGCACAATCACTGAACCGCGTTGCGGCGCGCGAATACGACATCGTTCACCTGCACACGCCGTGGACCCCAGCCATGCCGCTGCAGTTGGCAACGAGATTCCGCGGTCGCGGCTTTGTCGGCGCGCGAGTCGGGACGTTTCATGATGTCGCGAGCGCGACAACGCCGGCGTTGGCGCGCGTGCTGATGCCTTTCGCAAGCGCCCTCATTCGGCGCAACGTGCTGCACGCCACGATCGCTGTATCGCCATCGGTCTCCGCCTATCTGGGGAAGGGAACACACGATCTGATTCCCAATGGCGTTTCCCTTCCCGTGTCACTGCAGGCGGCGGCGTCGGCCGTTGGGCCACCACCGATCTTGTACCTCGGTCGGCTCGAGCCGCGCAAAGATGTTGCGACACTGCTTCGGGCCTTCGCATTGCTTGGCGATGAGCGTCCGCCACTGTGGATTGTGGGAGACGGGCCTTCCCGACCTGAACTTGAGCAGCTGCGAGATGATCTCGGGCTCACGTCGGTGACGTTCTCCGGCGTTGTCAGCGAGCATGAAAAGTGGACGCGGCTTCAGCAGGCTGCCTGTCTGGTTGCACCGTCGCGCGCCGGTGAATCGTTTGGCATCGTGCTGCTCGAAGCCATGGTCTCCGGCACGCTCCCAATTGCCGCGGACAATCCCGGCTATCGCGACGTGCTCGGCGCGGGCGGTGAATCACTGCTCTATCCGCCGGGCGACGCCGAGGCACTGGCGGCGCGAATCCGTCGCGCCGTGCACGACCGACCGTGGCAACAAGCGATGAGCCAGTGGTGCCGCGACCGCGTCACCGCGTTTACGTGGGCGCAGATCGCAACGCGCGTCGAGTCGACATACCTTCGCGCACTGGCGCGCGTACGCGCGTGAAAGGCCGTGCAAAAACGGTAAACATTCGCGCGGGAAATCGTGTGGCTGCTTGCGTGGAAATCGCGTGAATAATTCTGTAAACAATCGCACGACGGCACTACTGCTTCTGGGGGCGTACGCGGGGTTCACTCTGGTGATCGCGGGCGTCCGCGCATTACCGCTTGCCGTGTGGCTTCCGTCGGTCGTGGTGATGGTGGTCGTGCTTGCGTTGCTGACGGTGGGCCGCGAAGAAAACCATGCGATGCCGGGCAGTGAGCCCAGAGTGCGGGCCGTTACATGGTCACTCGTGCCGCTGCTGTGCGTGCCGCTGTTCTATGCCCAGTTGGGGGCACTGAACGCGGGTCAGTCGATGCACGACGCACTTCTGATTCCGTTCGAACATCGCTGGTTTGGTGAACCGTCGCGCACCTTGGCGCGTGCGTACACGTCCGCGACGGTGAGCGCGCTGCTACATGCATGCTACCTGTCGTACTACGCCATCATCTATTTGCCGCCGCTTCGCCTCGCGTGGCGCGGAGAACGGAGTGCGCTCGACGAAACGGTGCTCGCGCTCACAATCACCTTTGTCATAAGCTTTGTCTGCTTCGCGCTCTGGCCCGTCGAAGGGCCCTGGTATCATTGGGCGACGGCATCCAACAGCGCCGACAATGGCGTCCGCCGTTCAGTCACGACGATCCTGCAGCATTTTGCGTCGCGCGGGACAGCATTTCCATCGTCACATGTGAGCGTCGCCGTTACGCAAATGTTG
>JAYUWD010000530.1:0-2831 GCA_043753735.1 Gemmatimonadaceae bacterium | reverse complement strand
TGCTTGGGGCGTCGGCGGACGGACGGAAGCCACGATAGCGCCTCCGATTATCTTTTGGCGCTGTGTTCGCCCGCTCTTGCACACTCACTCTTCGATCGTACGCGATGCCTCTCGCCGATAGCGCCATTCTTCTGGAGCCCACCGTGACGGTGCTTTCCCGTCCGCAATTCGTCGAGCCGGGACATATGCCCGTGCAATGGATGGGCGAATCGACGGATGGCGAGCGCCTGGCGGAATTCGCGGGCCGGCTCTGCTACATGAGTCAGCGCAACCCGGCGCAGCGCAGCACGCGCGAGTATCTCGAAAACATCAAGAAGCAGGGGCATGGTAGCGTGCTTGAACACGCCAACTACTCAATCCTGCTGGAGGGCGTGAGCCGCTCGCTGACGCACGAACTGGTGCGCCATCGCGCCGGTTTTGCGTACTCGCAGCTGTCACAGCGCTATGTCGACGAAAGCGCGGCCTGCTTCGTGATGCCGCCTGCGATGATTGGTGATGCCGCCCTCGAAGACGCGTGGCGCACGCAGGTTACGGCCGCGCTCGATAGCTACATCGCACTCGTCGATGCGCTGATGACGCGCTACGGCTGGGTGGACGACAAGGTCCATCGCCGCAAGATGGCGCGCGAAGCGGCGCGCGGCGTGCTTCCCAACAGTACCGAAACCAAGATCGTTGTCACGGGCAACGCGCGTGCGTGGCGCACGATGCTGGAACTGCGGTCGAGCGAGGGCGCTGAACTCGAGATTCGTCGCCTGGCAGTCGCTGTTCTTCGCGTACTTGTGACCGAAGCACCGGCCTTCTTCAGCGACTTCGAGATCTACGAAGGCGTTGATCGGCGCGAGGCGGCGCGCATCGGTTATCACAAGGTCTGACCGTGCGCGAGAACGCGAACTGGGCGCGCATTGGAAGCGTACTGACACACTGAAACAGTGCGCGCCAAGGGGGTAATGGTAGAGGCAGAATGCGTTGCGTAGAGATGCAGCGCGGCGTCTAAGAGGTGAGACTGTTTTCACCTTTTTTCCGACGTGAACGATGGCGGCAAAGCTGGGGCGCATTGAACAACGACGATCGATGCGCGGCTTTTCTCTTATCGAACTGCTGATCGTCATCGCGATCCTGTCGGTAGTGTACTTGCGCCTCATGCCGACCCTTTCCGAGATCAAGGCGCGGAGCGCGTTACGGGCGACGCGGCAGGAACTTGTGGCAGCATTTGGCGCTGCTCGCGCCGTTGCGCTTCAGAAGGGTCGCGTCGCCACGCTGGCTTTGACCAGCACGGGCGTCAGCGTCAGCGTTTTGAATGCGTCGAGCGGCACGGCGTCCACGATTTTCGGGCCCATCGCATTCAATTCGCAGTTTGGCACGGTGTTGGATGCACTGAGTAATGCGCCGACGGCGGTCGGCTTCGACCCTCGCGGCCTTGTCACTCCCGCGTTATCCACAGTCAGCAAGTACCGCATCAGCATCGGGAGCTGGGCCGACACTGTCTGCATCAGCGGATCCGGCATGCTGCTGCGACGAGGATGTCGACTTTGACTCGCTGCATTTTCCAGCCTTCCGTCACCGTCCCATCGTCGCGTCGTGCACGGCGCGGTGCGTCGCTGATCGAAGTGCTGATCGCCTCCGTGCTGCTGACGACGGCGATCGCGGCCCTTCTGGGAACGACCAAGAAAGTGGCCGAGCAGATGGGCACAAGCCGAAAGCAGATGGTGGCCGCGAGTGTCGCGCAAGCGCGCATGGATTCATTGGGGAGCATCTCGTGTGCGGCGCTCACAGCCGCGTCGTCGGGTGTGCGCACGACGCGCGGCATTCGTGAGGCGTGGACAGTCACCGACGGAACGAACACGAAGTTATTGACACTTACGCTGACCATTCCCGGTCTGACCAAGGACGTCGTCTACAGGACGATCATTCCATGCGTTTGAAGCGTACGCGCGTGCGACGCGGCTTCACGCTCGCCGAACTGCTGATCACGATGACGATGCTGTCCGTGATCGGAACGGTCGTCGCGCAGATGATGATGGGCCAGCAGCGCTACTACCAGCGCACGGTTGAACAGATCACCCTGCGACGCGAACTCCGCACCGCGCTGAATGTCCTGCCGGCAGAGTTGCGAGGTCTTTCTTCCGTCGGGGGCGACATCCTGAACTTCACGACGTCGTCGATCACCTTCCGCAGCACCCTTGGCACGTCGCTCGTATGCGCCAAGACTGGAACGGCCACCATCGATTTTCCGCCGCTCAACAGCGCGCGCGTCGCAACGACAAGCTGGTACACAGCGCCAGTCGTGGGCGACACGATGTTCGCGCTTCGATACGATTCGTCGGGGGTGAAGGGTGAATACTGGTCGGGGCACGCGATCACCAGCGTTTCGTCCGCCGCAAATTATTGTCCCGCATCTCCCTACATCGATGCACTCCTCGACGTAGGCAAGCCGCGCTTCCGAATTACCGTCGATCCTGTGTTGCCTGACTCAGTTGTAGTGAGCTCGCCGGTACGCTTTGCGCGCACGGGCAGATATGCCCTTACACAGGAGACATCGGGCAACTGGTATTTGAGCCGATCCGAATACCTCGGCGGGGCGTGGAGTGCGGCCGTGCCAGTCAGCGGCCCGTACATGGCACCTGCAGTGACTGGTCAAAGCGGTATAACGCTCGCGTTCTATGACAGCACCGGCGCACTCGTTAGCGCAGTCGCGAATGCCACTCGCATCGCACGCATCGATGTGGCGCTTCGGGCACAGGGGCTGAACTCGTCGGGCCGCTACGGCACCGCGTCGACGACGGTGATCGATTCGCTCGCACTCAGTGTCGCAGTGAGGAACAGGCGATGAA
>JAYUWD010000529.1:0-8690 GCA_043753735.1 Gemmatimonadaceae bacterium | reverse complement strand
CCGGGCCGCCAGGTCCACGACCGCGGCCGCCACCTGGGGCCCCGCGTCCGCCACCAGGGCCACCGCGACCACGTCCGCCAGGACCACCACCGCTACGGGCGCTGCCGCCTGGCGCGCCACCTGCTCCTGCTGCGTTTGCCATATCAGAACTCCAGGCCGCCCTCTCGGGCGCCATCTGCCACAGCCTTCACTCGGCCGTGGTACTGGTAACCGGCGCGGTCGAACACGACCTTTGCGATGCCTGCCGCCTTCGCCTTTTCGGCAACCGACTTGCCGACTGCGAGTGCGCGCTCTGACTTCGTGCCGTTCATCCCTTCGTCGCCGACCGTCATCAGCGTCTTCTGCGTGACGTCGTCCACGATCTGGGCGTAGATGTGTTTCAGCGACCGGAACACCACGAGACGTGGGCGCTCCGCCGTTCCGTTCACTGCTTTGCGTACACGCAGATGACGGCGCGCACGCCGCTCCGAGTTGGTACGCGGGATCGCGATCTTGGCCATTACTTGCCTCCCGCCTTGCCGGCCTTACGCCGAACGACTTCGCCCTTGTACTTGACGCCTTTGCCCTTGTACGGCTCCGGCTTCCGGAAACTGCGGATCTCGGCGGCAACCTGACCGACCAGCTCCTTGCTCTGCCCTTCAACCAACACTGTTGTCGGATTCGGCGCTGAAATCTTCACGCCAGCCGGCGACTTGTATTCGATGGTGTGTGAAAAGCCGAGCGAGAGGAGCACGCCGTATGGCTTCACTTCGGCCTTGTAGCCGACACCGCTGATCTCGAGCGTCTTGGCAAAACCCGCCGTCACGCCTTCAACCATGTTTGCGACAAGCGTGCGAGAAAGCCCGTGCAATGCCTTGTGCTTCTCTTCATCAGACGGGCGTTTGACAACAATGTCGGTGCCTTCCTGCGCCACCGAGATATCGCCCGGGAGCGTACGCGAAAGTTCGCCCTTGGGCCCTTTCACGCTCACCGTGTTCCCGTTGATCGCCACACTGACCCCGGCCGGAACCGGGATGGGGCGCTTTCCGATACGTGACATGGGAGCGGTCCTTACCAGACGAGGGCGAGTAGTTCGCCCCCGGTGTTCGTGGAGCGCGCGGTGCGGCCGGACATGATCCCCTTGGAGGTGCTGAGGATCGCCATGCCCAGTCCGTTGCGCACACGCGGGATTTCCTGAGCACCGACATACTTGCGCAAGCCGGGTGTGGAGATGCGCTTCGCTTCACGGATCACCGACTGTCCGCCATGGGCGTACTTGAGGATCACGCGGAGCGCGAACTTGCCGTCTTCCAGTTCGACCGTGCGGTAGTCCTGGATGAAGCTGTTCTCCTTGAGGATGCGCGCGATCTCGACTTTGATCTTAGATAGCGGCATGTCGACACGGCGATGCTTCGATGCGCACGCGTTGCGCAGTCGGGTGAGCATGTCCGCGATAGGGTCGTTGAGACTCATGCTTTCGTAGTGCTCCTATGGTATCCGGGCAGGCCGGACCTGTAGGAAGTGAGAATGAACTACAAAGTTTTGAGTTCGCAGTACGAGTCACGAGTTGCCAGCTACTGCAAACTCGTCACTTGAACTCACCACTCAAAACTTTGCGGTTAGGAGTTACTACCAGCTCGCCTTGCGTACACCCGGAATCAGCCCGTTCAGGGCCATATCCCGAAGCGCAATGCGGCTCAGTCCGAAAGTGCGCAGGAATGCCCGCGGACGTCCGCTCATGCTGCAGCGGTTTCGTACACGCGTCGCCGACGAATCACGCGGCATTTTGTGCAACGCGTTGATTGCGGTGAGCTTGTCTTCCTGCGTGCTCTTCGGATTCTGGATGATGGCCTTCAGTGCGGCGCGCTTGGTCGCGAAACGGGCGACCAATTCCTTGCGCTGCGCATTGCGGGCCAACTTGCTCGTCTTTGCCATGGACTCTGTTCTGGATGAGTGAGCGTCAGGCCGCAGCGGCAGCAGCTGTTGGCTGCGCCGGCTTCGGGATGACAGGCTTGTCGTCGCCCTTGAACGGCATGCCGAGCTGATGGAGCAACGCAAGCGAATGCTCATCCTTGGCCGCCGTCGTCACGAACGTGATGTCCATGCCGTGGATCGACTCGATCGCATCATAGCTGATCTCCGGGAAGATCGTCTGTTCCTTCACGCCGAGCGTGTAGTTGCCACGACCGTCGAACGACCGCGTGCCGAGTCCGCGGAAATCGCGGATACGCGGGCACGCCACCGTCACAAACCGATCGAGGAATTCCCACATGCGAGCGCCGCGCATTGTGACCGACGCGCCGATCTCCTGCCCTTCACGAAGTCCGAAGTTCGAGATCGACTTCTTGGCTTTGCGACGGACCGGCTTTTGACCAGTGATGAGCGCCAGCTCCTCGACCACCACGTCGAGCACCTTCGGCTGCTTCACCGCTTCGCCAACACCGCAGTTGATCACGATCTTTTCGAGTGTCGGGATCTGGTGCGTGTTCACGAACCCAAACTGCTGAGCGAGGGCTGGACGAACCGTCTGCTCGTAATGCGTCTTGAGGCGCGGAGCCGCAGCAGCGAGCGCCGAGCCACCGTGCTCGCGCTTGGTGAAATCGATTGCTTGACGGGGCTGGCCCGACTTGCTGCTCTTGCCGCTCTTGCCACCCTTGGCCGCCGGGGCTCCACCTTTGGTTCCGCCGCCCTTGGCTGCGCCACCCTTGCCACCAGCCGCCTTGCCGCCGGACTTTGCGCCGGCTTTTTCCTTGGTCGCCATTGTCTATGCTCCGGTCAGCGTGCGCGAGGGATGACTTCGCCGCTCTTCACGCCGACACGCTCTTTGGTGCCGTCGCTGTCGATACGCGCCTTCACGCGCGTTGGCTTACCAGTCTTGGAATCGAGCAGCATCACGTTCGAGGAGTGAAATGGAGCGGCCATCTCAATGATGCCGCTCTGCTCTTCGGCCGTGCGTGCCTTGCGGTGTTTCTTCACGATGTTGATCCCTTCCACCTTGATACGGCCCGTCTTGGGGTATACCAGAAGGACCTTCCCTTCCTTCCCCTTGTCGTCGCCGCGCATCACGCGAACGGTATCACCCTTCGTGACGTGAATCGCTTCGCGCGAGGCCTTGAGCGCATGACGCCCATGGCCAAGCCGCTGACCGCGATCGGTCTTGTAATATTTGTTGAGCCGCATGTTTAGAGCACCTCAGGCGCCAGCGAGACGATCTTCATGTAACGCTTCTCGCGGAGCTCGCGCGCCACGGGACCGAAGATACGCGTCGCTTTCGGCTCGCCCTTGTCGTCGATGATCACGACGGCATTCTCGTCGAAGCGAATGTAGCTGCCGTCCTTCCGTCGCGTCTCCTTGACCGTGCGAACCACCACGGCCTTCGCGACATCGGACTTCTTCACGGTGCCATTGGGGAGCGCGTCCTTGACCGCGACGATGACCTTGTCACCAAGGCCGGCGTAGCGGCGGCGCGTGCCGCCCAACACACGGATCACCAGGGCGCGCTTGGCACCGCTGTTGTCCGCGACCTTCACGATGGATTCTTGCTGGATCATGGCTGGGTTCCCTTAGCGCGCGCGCTCGACGATCTCGACCAGGCGCCACCGCTTGTCCTTCGACAAGGGCCGGGTCTCCATGATGCGCACCGTGTCGCCGACCTTCGCCGAGTTCTCCTCGTCGTGGGCCTTCAAACGCCGGGTACGCGTCACCATTTTTCCGTACTGAGGGTGCGGCATGCGGCGATCAATGCGCACCACGACTGTCTTGTCCATCTTGTCGCTCACCACCAGTCCGACGCGCATCTTCCGCGCGGTCCGTTCGGCGGCGCCATTTTGCGAGGCGCCTGTCGCGTTCTGCGTATCCGTCATCATCAAGTTCCCGGTTAGCGGCTGCGGGCCTTAGAAGGGGCCTTCTTCGCTGCCGCCTTTTTGGCGGGCGCCTTCTTTGCGACAGGCGCCGGCGCACTCACGCCACGCTTGAGCCCGAGCGCACGCTCCCGCAGCACTGTCTGCAGGCGCGCGATGTCTCTACGGATGCTGCGGAGGCGCAACGGCTCCTCCAGCGTTTCCGTCCCACTGCGGAATTGGAGGCGAAAGCGCTCCTCTTCCAGCTCTCCGATGCGGGCCGTCACTTCCTTGTCGGCCAATCCGCGGATCTCATCAGCCTTCATTGGTCACCGCCTCCTCTCGCATCACGAACTTGGTTTTTACACCCATCTTCGCGGCCGCCAACGCCATGGCCGTTTCGGCCACTTCACGCGTCACGCCCTCGAGCTCGAACATCACACGTCCCGGCTTCACCACCGCAACCCATCCTTCTGGCGGTCCTTTGCCCTTGCCCATGCGAGTTTCTGCCGGCTTCTTGGTGATCGGCTTGTCCGGGAAAATCCGGATCCACACCTTACCGCCGCGCTTGATATGGCGTGTGAGCGCCACACGGGCTGCTTCGATCTGACGGCTCGTCACCCAACCCGGCTCCATCGCCTTGAGGCCATAGGTCCCGAAGGACACTTCAGCGCCACGGTGGGCCAGGCCGGTCGTGCGGCCCTTGAACATCTTGCGGAACTTGACCCGCTTCGGACTCAGCATCGTTAGGTCTCCTTAGACGCCAGTCGAGTAGGTCTTGCCGCGACGGTCGTCAACGATTTCACCCTTGAAGACCCACACTTTCACACCGATGGTGCCGTAGGTGGTCTTCGCCGTGCTGGTGGCGTAATCGATGTCGGCGCGCAGTGTGTGCAGAGGCACCCGACCCTCGTGGTACCCTTCGACACGGGCGATTTCGGCGCCGCCAAGACGGCCGCCGCACTTGATCTTGATACCCAACGCGCCCATGCGCATCGCGCTCTGGACAGCGCGCTTCATGGCGCGGCGGAACGAGATACGCTGCGAGAGCTGCGCCGCGATGTTGTCGGCTACCAGCTGCGCCTCGACCTCGGGGCGCTTGATCTCTTCCACGTTGATCCCGACTTCCTTGCCGCTCAACTGCGTCAGTTCGTCACGCAATTTGTCGACTTCTGCGCCCTTCTTGCCGATCACCACGCCCGGACGGCCGGTGTGAATCGTCACCACCACCTTGCCCGGTTTGCGCTCGATGCGCACATCGGCGATAGCGGCGTTGTCAAGGCGCGCCTTGAGGTACTTCCGGATCAGCGCATCCTCACGGATGAGGGCCGGCATCTCCTTCTTCGCGTACCAGGTGGAGCGCCAGTTCTTCGTGACACCGAGGCGAAACCCGATCGGATTGGTCTTCTGTCCCATTAGCGCACCGCCTCCGACACGATGATCTCGACGTGGCTCGTCCGCTTCAACATCGGCGTCGCTCGGCCCATGGCCGCCGGCGTCCAACGCTTCAGCTTCGGGCCTTCGTTCACGATGGCCTTGGTAATCACCAGCGCGTCGACATCGAGCGACGTGTTGGCTTTCCGGGCCGCCTGCTCTGCGTTTGCTACAGCACTGTTGAGCGTCTTCTCGATCTGAATCGCCGCGTGCTTCTTGGAGAACTTGAGCAACGCCAGCGCATCGTTCACGCGCTGTCCGCGAATCTGATCGATTACCAGGCGCATCTTGTACGGCGATTGACGCGTGGTCCGCTGGATCGCGTGCGCTTCAATACCGCTATTCTTGGTCGCAGCCATTGGTTATTTGCCTCCCTTTGGCACGCCAGCGGCCTTCTTGTCGGTCGACTTCTGACCGGCATGACCGCGGAAAAGACGCGTCGGCGAAAACTCACCGAGCTTGTGTCCCACCATGTTTTCCGTCACGTACACCGGGATGAACTTGTTCCCGTTGTGTACGGCGAAGGTGTGCCCGACAAATTCAGGCAGGATCGTGCTCGCACGCGACCACGTCTTGACCACCTTCTTCTCGCTACGAGCATTCATCCCGAGGACTTTCGTCTCGAGGCGCTCAGCAACGAATGGACCCTTCTTGATACTTCTCGACATATCGGCTGTTGGGCTTGGCTAGCGGATCACTGTGTGGCTTTGCCGCGCTTGCGGCCGCGCACGATCAGACGCGTCGACGACTTCTTCTTGTTACGCGTCTTAACACCTTCAGGCTTGCCCCACGGGCTCACCACGTTACGTCCACCGCGCGTACGACCGCCGTGCGGGTGGTCGACCGGGTTCATGACCTCGCCGCGGACCTTTGGACGCTTGCCCAACCAGCGGCTCTTACCCGCCTTGCCATGCGTCTGCAGCTCATGCTCCGAGTTGCCGACTTCACCGATTGTGGCCGTGCAGTTGCCGTGCACGAGGCGCATTTCGGTGCTGCCCAAACGCAGCGTCACATAGTCGCCTTCCTTGGCAACAACCTGAGCGAAGGCACCAGCCGAGCGAGCCATCTGGCCGCCCTTGCCGATCTTGAGCTCGATGTTGTGCACCTGGGTGCCGAGGGGGACTTCCTTGAGCGGCATCGAATTGCCGACACGGAAATCGCTGCCAGAGCCCGAGACTACGCTGTCACCCTGCTTGAGCCCCTTCGGATGCAGGATGTAGCGCTTCTCGCCGTCGGCATACTCAAGCAGTGCAATACGCGCGGATCGATTCGGATCGTACTCGATCTCGCGCACCGTGGCGATGATGCCAGGCTTGTTGCGCTTGAAGTCGATGATACGATACTGACGCTTGTGACCACCGCCGATGCGACGCATCGAGATGTGACCATGATTGTCGCGGCCGCCCGACCTGGGCAGCGGCTCAACGAGCGACTTTTCAGGTGTGCTGCGCGTGATTTCGGCGAAGTCCGATACCGAACGATTGCGCGAGCCTTTGCTGACCGGCTTGAAAGTACGAATTCCCATTGCGCTCAGCCCTCGAAGATCGCAATCGTGTCGCCGTCACGCAGCTTCACAATTGCCTTCTTGGTGTGTGGACGACGTCCGACCGACTGGCCGACGCGACGCGCTTTACCGCGCGCATTCGACGTCCAGACTCCGGTGACCTTGACGCCGAACAGCTGTTCGACGGCTTGCTTGATCGTGTACTTATTGGCGTCGGGCGCCACTTCAAACGTGTACTCGCCGCGATCCTGATAGGCGGCCGAGGTGCGCTCCGTGATGATCGGGCGCATGATGGTGCGATGGAGAGTGGCCATCGTTATGCCTCCGTCTCGGTCGAGGTGAGCGCGGCCGATTCGATGACCACGACATCCGACCAGAGAATGTGATACGTGCTAGCGTCGCTGTACGGCATGACGTGCGCCTTACCGAGGTTGCGCGCGCTCAGGTAGACGTTCGACTTCACACCGTCCGTCAGAAGCAACACTTTCTTGTCGCTGAGGCCAAGCGCAGCGAACAACGCCGTGATCGACTTGGTCTTCGGAGCGTCGTAGTTCAGCGAATCGATGATCATGATGGCGCCTTCGCGAGCCCGCGCGTTGAACGCGCTCTTGATGGCCAGCGACTTCACCTTCTTTGGTACGATCTGGTTGTACGAACGCGGGATCGGACCGAACACCTTGCCACCACCCGGCCAGTTTGGCGCGCGGATGGACCCCTGACGGGCACGACCTGTGCCTTTCTGCTTCCAAGGCTTCTGGTTGCCGCCCACCACGTCGCCGCGTGTCTTCGTCTTGGCCGTACCCTGGCGACGATTGGCGAGGAACGCCTTCACGGCCTGGTGCATGACCGGCACGTTGACGACCCCGTCAAACGTGGCCTCGGGAAGCGGACGCGTCGCGCCCTTCTTGCCTTGCGCCGAGTAGACAGGCGCCTCTAAGGTCTGGTTTTCAGTCATGATCAACCCTGCTTCCGCACGAAGACGATACCGTTGGTCGGCCCCGCCACGCTGCCGCGCAGGTAAATGAGGTTGCGTTCTGCATCGATCTTCTCGATGCGAACACCAATGACGGTATGGCGGACATTGCCATACTGGCCCGGCATCTTCTTGCCCTTGATGACGCGCGACGGGTCTGTACCGGCGCCGATCGATCCGGGCTTGCGATGCTTCGTGTTACCGTGGGTGTTGGGGCCGCCATGGAATCCGTGGCGTTTGACCACACCCTGAAAGCCGCGACCCTTGGTCGTGCCTTCCACCTTCACGCGTTCACCCGGCGCAAAGATGCCAACTGTCACGGTCTCACCGAGTGCGTACGTGGGAATCTCGGGGTTTTTGCCCGGTGCGTCGTCGAGGCGAAAGGAGCGGAGCACGGCTGGCGGCGCATCCAGGCCGGCCTTCTTCGCATGCCCAACTTCTGCCTTCGTCGCGCGGTTTCCCTTGGGAGTACGCTCGTTCTTCTTGTTTTCCCGTGCCACGCGCTGCGCGCCGTAGCCGAGTTCGACCGCAGCAAAGCCCGCATCCGCCACCGTCATGATTTTCGTCACGGGGTTGGGCGTGGCCTCCACCACGGTACAGGGCACTTGTTGCCCCTGTTCGTTGAATAGCTGGGTCATCCCCAGTTTCTTGCCGATAATGCCGATCATGATTTACTCCGTACCGTACGAGTCGCGGGGGACGTGAAGTCCGCACCGTTGGACTGTGGAGGGCAACGCCATGTGCGATGACCCCTGTACAACAACAACAACCACTCAGTTTTAGATACGCACTTCAAGTCCCTGGTTTCCACTACTGGAGACTGGCGACTTGAACTCACCACTCAATACTGAGTTGATTTTTCCTACTCGACCTTGATCTCGACATCGACGCCCGCAGGCAGATCGAGCTTGGTCAGCGCGTCCACGGTACCGGGGCGCGAATCCAGAATGTCGATCAGGCG
>JAYUWD010000528.1:0-8697 GCA_043753735.1 Gemmatimonadaceae bacterium | reverse complement strand
TCCAGAGTCTGGTCGAGCGTGTCGTGGTTGTGCGTCATACGGGTCAAGCGGATGTGCCTTGGCGCGAAGGTCGTGATGTCTGGGCGCATGAGCTGCTGTCCGAGGCTGACGTCGAACTGCTGGCTGGCGCGCGTGCAATCGGGATCGATGTTGTGGACATCGCGGCGATGCGAGCGCTCGATGACGCCACGTGCATCCGGGCAGTGTGGGCGTCGACATCGCCAGTTCCATTGGATGCAGATTTCCCGCTTTTTTTTATCTACACCTCGGGCTCGACCGGAAAGCCCAAGGGCGTCGTGCATGTGCACGGCGGTTATGTCGCCGGCGTAGCGAACACGATGCGTGTTGCATTCGACGCGCGGCCGGGCGATGTGATGTATGTCGTGGCCGATCCAGGGTGGATCACGGGCCAGAGCTACATGATTTCGGCAGCGCTCACAACGCGCGTGACCTCTGTGCTAGCCGAGGGCGCTCCAGTGTTTCCGAGCGCGGGGCGTTTCGCATCGATCATCGAGCGGTATCGGGTGAAAATCTTCAAGGCTGGGGTCACGTTCCTCAAGGCCGTGATGTCCGATCCACAAAATGCGCAGGACGTACGCCGGTACGATCTCTCCTCGTTGCGCGTCGCGACATTTTGCGCTGAACCGGTGTCGCCCTCGGTGCAGCAGTTCGGTATGGATCTGATGTGCCCGCAGTACATCAACTCATATTGGGCCACCGAACATGGCGGCATTGCCTGGACGCATTTCTACGGCAACGCAGAATTTCCGTTGCGCCCCGATGCGCACACGTACCCATTGCCATGGATCGACGGTGACGTCTGGACGCCCGATGGCGAAGCCGGAGCTGATGGTCGTCTGCCTTGGCGGCGCACCGAAGATGGAGAGAAGGGCGAGATCGTCATTACGGCGCCATATCCGTACCTCGCGCGAACGATCTGGGGCGATACCGCCAACTTTGCGATCGAGGGTAACCGTGTCGCGTCGACCTGGCGCGGGGACGTCGCGCGCTACAGCGCAACCTACTGGTCGCGCTGGAAGGATCGATGGGCATACACGCAAGGTGATGTCGCAATTCGCCACGCCGACGGCAGTTTCTCGTTGCATGGGCGGAGCGACGACGTCATCAATGTGTCCGGTCATCGCATGGGGACCGAAGAGATCGAAGGCGCAATCCTGCGCGACAAGCAGATCAATCCTGATTCCCCGGTCGGCAACGTCATCGTCATTGGCGCGCCGCACAAGGAGAAAGGGCTAACGCCACTCGCATTCGTGACGCCTGCGCCCGGTCGCCGCATCACGATGGACGATCGTCGTCGACTCATTGAACTCGTGCGTACGGAGAAGGGAGCAGTCGCCGTTCCGGAAGAATTTATCGAGGTGGCGCAATTTCCCGAGACGCGCAGTGGCAAATACATGCGCCGCATGGTGCGCGCGCTCGTCGAAGAGCAGCCAGTCGGTGACACGACAACACTGCGCAATCCGGAATCGATACCGGAGCTCAAGCGGGCAATCGACGCATGGCGGGTGCTGCAGCGTATCAGCGAGTCGCAACGCATCCTGTCGTATTGGCGCTACTTCCGCGTGCATTATCACACGCACAAGGTCGGTGCGCGCATCGCCGTCGTCACGGTAACCAACCCGCCTGTGAACGCGCTCAACGAGCGAGCGCTCGATGAACTCTGCACGGTCGTGGAGCATCTCTCGCGTCAGGATGATGTTCGCGCAGTGATCTTCACCGGGAGCGGCAGCTCATCGTTCGTCGCAGGCGCCGACATCAAGCAGCTGCTCGAAGAGATGCACACGCTCGAACAGGCGCTGCCGCTCCCCAACGTGGCGCATCTCGCGTTCCGCATGATCGAGCGCATGCACAAGCCGTGCATCGCCGCCATCAACGGTGTGGCCCTCGGTGGCGGTCTGGAATTCGCACTTGCCTGTCATTATCGGATTGCCGAAGCGACGGCGCTCTTCGGCCAGCCGGAGATCAGGCTCAACTTGCTGCCCGGCTACGGCGGCACGCAGCGACTCACCCGTTTGCTCGCCGACCGCGACGGCAACGAAGGGTTTGTCGCCGCGATGGAAGTGATTCTTGGCGGACGGCAGGTCAGCGCAGACGACGCACTGGCAATGGGTATCGTCGACGAAGTGACAGTCGGCAGCGAAGATGTTGTGTCGCGCGCGTCAGCACTCGCGCGTGCATGCATTGACGATGAACACAGCCCACTCGCCAAACGCTTTGGCGTCGTGCAGGAACGTCGCGCGGCGTGGGAAAAGCCCGGACACATCGATGTCGAAGCGGTGTTGACGCTTCCCCCAATCGTGCGTCTTTTTGAACAAGCCGCCCGAGTCGGGCGCAGCGCCGCAGTATCGCGCGTTCTTGACGCCGTGCGGACGGGCTGGTCGCAGGGACTCGAAGCGGGGCTGGCCCGCGAGGCGCGACTCTTCGCCGAGGCGGTGATCGATCCCGAGGGCGGCAAGATCGGAATCAAAGCGTTCTTCGACCGACGGAGTGCGCCGCTCGCCACGCGACGCCGTCAGGAATTCGACGCCGACCGACGTGCATCGCTGATCGCGCAAGGAGAGTTGCTGCCCGTTGGTGCTCCGTTTTATCCAGGTTTCACGCCGATTCCAACGTGGCAGTTTGGGCTTGGTGTCGCGCGTGATTTGCTGACCGGCGCACCGGTGCATGGTGTGCCGAGTGAAGCCGAGCGTGAAATGATCGTTCCGGTCGATGAGGTTGGACCGAACGACGGGCTGGTCTATGTGCTCGCGTCCGAGGTGAATTTCAATGACATCTGGGCGATCACCGGAATTCCGGTCTCACCGTTCGACAATCACGACCAGGATTGGCAGGTGACCGGTTCTGGCGGCATTGGCTTGGTGGCTGCACTCGGGAGCGAAGCGAAAGCGGAAGGGCGATTGCGTATCGGTGATCTGGTCGCGGTGTATTCCGGCCAGAGCGAACTCTTGTCGCCATTCGCGGCGCGCGATCCGATGTCCGCCGATTTTCGCATTCAAGGTTACGAAACGCGCACCGGCAGTCACCAGCAATTTTTAGCGGTGCAGGCGCCGCAGCTGTACCCGGTTCCGCAGGACTTGTCGCTTGAAGCGGCTGGGTCGTACATCCTCAACCTCGGCACCATCGTTCGCGCGCTCTTCACCACGCTTCGACTTGAGCCGGGGCGCACCATGTTCGTCGAAGGTGCGGCGACAGGCACCGGTCTGGAGGCACTCAAGAGTGCGGCGCGCTTTGGCTGCGCTGTCACCGGGATGGTGTCGTCAGAAGATCGCGCGCACGTTGTACGCGCAAACGGTGCGCGTGGTGCAATCAATCGCCTCGACGATGGGATGCGTGACTGCTTCACGATGGTGCCGGGTGACGCGGAGTCGATCGCGAAGTGGGAATCGCAAGGGGCGGCACTGTTGAGCGCGTTTCGCGCGCACCACCACGGGCGTCTCGCGGACTATGTCGTCTCGCATGCGGGTGAAACGGCGTTCCCTCGCTCCTTTCAACTCCTCGCCGACGGTGGCTCGCTCACGTTTTACGGCGCGTCGTCGGGATATCACTTCACCTTCGCAGGCAAGGAGGGCGCGACGTCGCCTGCAGACATGCTCGTGCGCGCACGCGCGCGCGCTGGTGAAGCGATGCTGATCTATTACGGCGTTGGTCTTGCCAGTGGAGAGCTCGTAGACGACTTGGGACTCGAGGCGATCGAAGCGGCCTCCGCGCGGGGCGCCCGCATCTGTGTCGCGGCGCGCACGGATGCGCAGCGTGAGTTTGTGCAATCGCTTGGATTCGGCGACGCCGTGCGCGGGGTGTTGAGCATCGAAGAACTGTTGCGACGCCGTGGCGCCGAGTTCGAGTGGCCGGTCACGATGCCGTCGCTTCCTGACGTACGCAGAGACTCGGCGGCATTTCGCGAGGCGGTACGCAACTTTCAGGAAAAGACGATCAAACCGTTCGGTAGTGCCGTTGGTCGGGTGCTGCGGTCTGCAGACAATCCGCGTGGCGCACCCGAACTCATTATCGAACGTGCTGGGCACGACGCGCTCGCGGTATCGACATCGCTCGTACAACCGTTCACGGGTCGAGTGGTCTTTTTTGAATCGATGCGCGGTCACCGCTACAGCTTCTACGCACCACAGGTGTGGACACGACAACGCCGCATCCTCATGCCGACTGCCAACATACTCGGCACACATCTCTGCAACGCCTACGAAGTCACGCGCATGAATGAGATGGTCGACGCAGGACTGCTGGAAGTCACGCCCCCTACGGTCGTGCCATGGGCGTCGTTACCGACTGCCCATCAGGCGATGTGGGACAACAAACATGCAGGGGCGACCTACGTGGTGAATCACGCACTGCCCGCACTCGGTTTGCGTTCAGTCGATCAACTTTACGAGGCCTGGGCGGCGATGGAGACGGCACCATGAGCGACGCACGCATTGAGGATCACGCAGACACCGGCACCGCAAAGGATCGGCGCCGATCCGCGCGCGGTCGCCTCGCCGGAAAGGTGGCATTGATCACCGGCGCGGCCGGCAACATCGGCACGGAGATCACTCGCCGCTTCCTCGCTGAGGGGGCGACCGTCGTGATGGCCGGTCGTGATCGCAAGAAACTCGACGTTGCAAAAACCGAGCATCGCGAAGCGACAAACGTCAGTGCTGCGCGGATTATCGTCCTGCCGATGGACGCCGCAGAGCCTGGGCAAGTACGCGTCGCGATTGCCGAGCTGATTGCAAAAGTTGGGCGCATTGATGTGCTGGTGAACAACGCCGGCACCGCGGGCCCCAAGTGCCGGTTGCAGGACTTGCCCTTGCTCCCGGAGGATCTGGACTCGCTTCGCGAGCGAGGCATCACCGAGGTGGAAACAGTTGGTGTGGCCGCACGAAATCTGCTGGGTCTTTCGTGGAATCTTGTGCGCGCCGTGGCACCGCATCTGCACGCCGGCGCCTCGGTGATCAATGTGTCGACAATCTTTTCGCGGACGCAGTACTACGGTCGTGCGGCATACGTTGTACCCAAATCCGCGCTCAATGCGTTTTCACGCGTGCTCGCCTCTGAACTCGGACCGCGCGGCATTCGCGTGAACACGGTGTTCCCGGGTCCGATCGAATCGCCCCGCATTCGGAATGTATTTGCCGCGATGGATGCGCTGCGCAAAGCCGAGAGCGGAACCACCGCGTCCGACTTTCTCGGGTTAATGACGCTTGCGCGCAATCCCACCGTCGACGCGGCGCGCGCCGCTGCTGCTGCGTTTGGCACGAGTGCGTCATCCAGCGCCCCGCCAACCAAGGGCTTCCCGACTGTCGGCGATGTTGCCAACACGATTGTCTTTCTCGCGAGCGACGAATCAGCTGCAATCAACGGGCACGACTTCGAGATTACGCACGGCATGACCGTGCGTGCGGAATCGCGTAGTACGTGGGTGTCGCGCCCCGAACTTCGCACCGTCGACGGAACAGGTGTGCGCGTGCTTGTGGCCGCCGGCGATCAGGTCACCGATGCGCTTGCGGTCGCGCGTGTACAGGCGGGGTGTGGCGCCGACGTTCGACTCACACTTGGCTCCGAAGAAGGTGTGCGCGCAGCGACCGACGCACTCGGTATCGACGCGGTGGATCAGCGCATCAGCGTTTCGCTGCTCGATCGCACGCGACCCACAACGGTGCAGGAATTCTTCGATCGACTCGCGGCGAGTGGTGAAGTACTTCAGGGTGCTATCGTATTTCCTGCATACGGCGCGTGGCGCTTTCGCGGCCCGCTTGCTGCACTTTCCGACGGCGATGTCGACACGTTTCTTGATGGCGAACTCGTCGGCATGATGACGCTCTCCCGTGCGCTCACTCGCATGTGGGCGGCCGCGCCTCTGCGGTCCGCGCCGCGCGTTGTCTTCTTGTCCAATGGCGACGACGGCCACGGCAACACGTATGCCGATGTTCTCCGCGCCGCGACGGAGGAATTGTGTCGAGTGTGGCGTGACGAGAGCGGGGAGCAGGCCCGTGCGGGTGAACGCGCGTTTGTCGAATGGTCCAATCAGGTCATACGCTGGGGCAATCGCGATGCCGAAGACGTGCCATTCGCTGCAGGACAGGCGGCGCGGTTGCTTTACACACGTCGCCGCATTCGTCAGGTGAATTTGTATCTCCCGGCATCGATTGTTGAAGCCACGGGATCACGCCGCGCGATTTTTGGTTGGATGGAATCGCTGATGGGGTTGCATTTGGGCAAGGTTGCACTCATCACAGGCGGCTCGGCAGGGATTGGTGGCCAGCTGGGTCGATTGCTCGCCATCGCGGGCGCCCGCGTTATGCTCGTCGCTCGACGCACCGATCAACTCGAGGAAATGCGCACTTCAATCGTGCGCGAACTTGAAGACATCGGCTATTACGAGGCTGAGGACCGAGTCGCCATCCTCGGTGACATCGATGTTGCTGACGAAGCGTCGCTCGGTCGCGCCGTTGAGGCCGCAGTGAAAACGTTCGGGCGCATCGACTATCTGGTCAACAATGCCGGCGTCGCCGGTGCCGAACAAATGGTCGTCGACATGGATGTCGATGCATGGCGCTACACGTTGAAGGCGAATCTTGTGTCCAACTATTCGCTGATCGAGAAGGTCGTTCCGATCATGAAGAAGCAGGGGAGCGGCTACATCCTCAATGTGTCGTCGTATTTCGGAGGCGAGAAGTACGTCGCCGTGCCGTATCCCAACCGCGCCGACTACGCTGTGTCGAAAGCCGGTCAGCGCGCGCTGACCGAGAACCTCGCGCGCTTCGTGGGCCCCGAAATTCAGGTCAACGCAATCGCTCCCGGACCGGTCGACGGCGATCGGTTGCGCGGCGTCGGCGGCAAGCCCGGACTGTTCGAACGGCGCGGGCGGCTCATCCTTGAGAATCGTCGATTGAACAATCTGTACGCGGCCGTTATCGAATCGCTGCGCGCTGGATCGATGGTCAGCGAGCTGCTCAACCTACTCGCCTGCAACGATGCAGCATCACTCGCTGCTTTGGCGGATGCACCCGCCCCCATTCGTACCTTCTGCGACAAGGTGCTGCGCGCTGGCCGAGCGACAGAAGACGATGCCAGCTCTTCTCGTTTCCTCATGCATCGCGCAATCGCGCAACGGCTCGTAGCGCGACTCCGTCTTGGCGGCCGTTTTCTCGCCGAGCCCGATGGTGGCGCGCGCTTTGGCGATGCGTGGTTGTCTGCGCTGCCGGAACCGCCGGAGCCGTTCTTGTCGCGTGAAGAAATTCTTGGCGAGGCGAAAAAGATCGGGCAGGGTGTGCTCGGCATGCTTCACCTGCGTAACATGCCGACCGAAGTTGAAGTGGCACTTGCAACGGTCTTGTTTCTTTCCGATCGCGCCGTCAGCGGCGAAACGTTTCACCCATCGGGCGGGCTGCATCAGGAACGCACCATCACCGAGCGCGAACTGTTCGGACGCGCGAAGCCCGAGCGCCTGGCCAAGATGCGTGGTCAAACAATCTGGTTGATCGGCGAGTATCTCACCTCGCATCTGGCACGTGCGGCTCGACTCTCGCTTGAGCAGGGCGATGTTGGTCGAATCATTCTGCTTACGCGCACCGCCGACGCGGGACGGGAAGTGCAGTCGATGCTGCGAATTGTGCTGAACAGCAATCGCATCGAAAATCTTGTTGTTGGCGACGATCTCGAAGCGGGCATGGATAAGGCGCTGCAACTTGCGGGGTCGCCGGCGGCCGTCGTTTCTACCCCCTTCACACCGCTCCCTTCGCACATTTTGCACGAGGAGGGCGCAGCGGCGCTCGATTCGGCAGGCTTTGCTGCACTCGTCGAGGCGCACCTCACGCATCACTTCCGCGTTGCGCGCAAAGTCTCGTTGATGGACGACGTCCGTCTGGTGCTGGTTTCTCCAGATGTGCCGGTTCGCCCGACGCACGCCGAATTCGCCCTCGCGAACTTCATCAAGACTACGCTTCACGCTTTGACGGCAACATTGGGTGTCGAGAACGAACGGCTCGTGCACAACGTGCCGGTGAACCAGATCAATTTGACGCGCCGCGTGCGCTCGGAAGAACCCCGTGATGCCGCTGAGCAGGCGGAGGAACAGGAACGGTTCGCTGCGGCTGTACTGTTGGCCAGTGCGCCGCTCCCCGACGCTGAAGACAGCCGTTATCGCGCACGGATCTATCGCGGCCTGGCGATCACCGTGTAGTCGTCGCGGTGCGGGGGCGCGCCGGGGTCCTTCGCCATTTATCTTTGTCGAATGTCTGACGTCGTCGCCCTCGCAACCGAGTTGCTTTCCCTCGAATCCACCACTGGCCGCGAGCGGGACGCGGTTGATTTTGTCGCGCGCTGGCTGGTGACGCGCGGGTGGAATGTCACTCTTCAGGAAGTTGAAACCGGACGTTCCAACGTCTGGGCGACGCGACGGGGTGGCGGGGTCACACTCTCGACGCATCTGGATACGGTTCCGCCGTTCATCGAGCCAAAGCTCGAGGGCGATCGCCTTTATGGCCGCGGTGCCTGCGACGCAAAGGGAATAGCTGCAGCGATGATGATCGCCGCGCAGCAGCTCGCTGACGCTGGCGAAGATCGTATTGATCTGCTTTTCGTCGTCGGTGAAGAGAAGGGATCTCCTGGCGCGCGCGCAGCCAATCGGCTGCCCGCGACCAGCAAGTGGCTCGTCAACGGCGAGCCGACCGAAAGCAAGCT
>JAYUWD010000527.1:0-2840 GCA_043753735.1 Gemmatimonadaceae bacterium | reverse complement strand
ATTCTGGCCTATGCGACGACGGCGGGGGCAGGCGGCATCGTAATGATGCTGGTGCGGTGGACGTTCGGAATTCTGCGGATCGCGCTCTTTGCACGAGTGATCTCTTCGTGGGTTGGCGGCTCGGCATACTCAAAGTGGTGGCGTTGGGCATTCGTGATCACCGAACCGATCCTCGCACCGTTGCGCAGAGTGATACCGACTATCGGCATGATCGACATCACAGTCATCGTGGCTTATTTCGGACTGCAGTTGTTGGAGTCATTTATCCTTTCGGCACTCTGAACTGCTGTGAATTGTGATCGGACTCACCAGTCTAGACCGTAACGAAACGATGAGGCTGGAACTGCCTTAAATCAGACGGGTTTATTGGCTACGGACTCTCGTCCTACATTCAATCTTTGGCCAATCGGAGTTTTCTGATGCGTAAGCTGTCGATGTTTGTTGCTGGTGCAGCTGTAATCGCCTTTGCGGCGCCGAGTGCCGCGCAGGCGCAGGAAAAGGATATCGTCGAGACGGCCGTGGCGGCTGGTTCGTTCAAGACGCTCGCCAAGCTCCTCACCGACGCTGGCCTGATCGAGACGCTCAAGGGCCCGGGCCCGTTCACTGTGTTCGCCCCGACCGATGAAGCATTTGCCAAGGTTCCTGCCGCGGCGCTCGCCGCACTCGGCAAGGACAAGGCTGCACTCAAGAATGTGCTCCTGTATCATGTGGTGTCGGGCAAGGTGATGGCCGCCGACGTCATGAAGATGAATGGCAAGAGCGCGAAGACCGCCGAAGGTCAGGACATCAAGATCATGGCCGAAGGGAAGATGGTGATGGTGAACCAGGCCAACGTCGTCAAGACGGACATCGTTGCAAAGAATGGTGTCATCCACGTCATCGACGCGGTGATCATGCCGCCCGCCAAGAAGTAAAGATCGCGATTCCGCAGGTTGCAGCGCCCCCGTCGAGCAATCGGCGGGGGCGCTTTGTATGTTGGTGCATCGCTCGTCACCCTCCCCCGCTGATCGATGAACCGATGCACTCCGCGAGCCGCACATGAGAGTTGTTTCACTGCTTCCTGCCGCGACTGAAATCGTGGCGTTGCTGGGCGCCAGCGAACATCTCGTCGGGATCACGCACGAATGCGACTATCCCGATGTCGTCCGCTCCCGAGCACGGGTCACCGCCAGCGCGATCCCGCACGCGAGCGATCCGGCCGAAATCGACGCGGCAGTGAAAGAGCTGTCGGGCGAAGGTCGCGCCCTCTTCACGCTCGACGAGGCAACCATCCGGGCCCTGCATCCGGATGTGCTTATAACGCAGGCGTTATGTGACGTGTGCGCCGTGCGTGAAACCGACGTACAGGCCTTGGCAGCTCGCCTGACTCCAGCGCCGCGCGTCGTCACACTCAGCGGCGACACCCTTGACGGCGTGTATGCCGACATCGCGGCCGTCGCCAGTGCGCTGGACGCGGACAGCGAGGCCGAAGAGTTGCTGGTTGGATTGCGTGGTCGCGTGAAGCAAGTGCATGACGCAGTGACCCGTGCGAAGGCACCGCGACCGCGCGTCGTGCTCATCGAGTGGACGTCGCCGGTATATGCCGCGGGCCATTGGGGACCCGAGCAGATCAAGCGCGCGGGCGGCGTGGACGTGCTTGGAGTCGCGGGCTCGCACTCCGTGGTCGTGACGATGGAAGCGTTGCGGGCCTCGGAGCCTGAATACGTACTGATAGCGCCGTGCGGATATTCGCTGTCGGCCGCCACCGCCGAAGCGCGCAAGCTCCTGATTCTCCCCGAGTGGCAGTGGCTACACGGACGTCAGCTGTGGGCGCTTGATGCGAACGGACTGGTCAGCCGTCCGGGTCCGCGCATCGTCGACGGAATCGAAGCGATGGCGCGCATTTTCAATCCGATGCTTTTCAGCGCGCTCGATAAACGCCACGCGGCACGAGTGCTTTAGGAAACCCACATCTTGACAGCCATCGCCACCATGAGCCCGGCGAATGCTCGCTTGAGATACAGCGCATCGACGTGTGTTGCGATCATCGCCCCCAACCAGGCACCGGCCGCCATACCAAGTGCAACGAAGAGTGCGTCGCGAATCTGGAGATGTCCTCCTCGGTAGTACGTCGCCGCACCAATCGCTGCGCCGAGCGGTAGTACGAGCGCTGCCAGCGAAGTTCCCGCCGCTTGTTGTGGCGTCATCTTGGCAAGGTAGATCAACGCAGGCACGACGATGATACCGCCACCGATGCCAAACACTCCGGAAAGGATGCCAGCGGCGAGGCCGATAACGAGCAGCAGGGGGATCATCAGATAGGCGCAGGTGAGAGGCGGGACACCGGCTGAGTTTAGCATATATTTGCGGGATATGCTTACCCACTCCTCCATTGCATTTCTGAAGCGCTTGCTCGATACGCCCGGCCCGTCGGGGTTCGAAGCCGCACCCGCTCGCGTCTGGCGCGAAGAAGCCGCGACTTTTGCCGATAGCGTTCGCGCCGATGTCGTCGGCAACAGTCTCGCCACCATCAACGGATCCGGGGGACCGACAATTCTGCTCGCCGGTCATATCGACGAGATCGGTGTCATCGTCACATACATCGATGAGAACGGCTTCGTGTACTTCGAGCCGATCGGCGGATGGGACCCGCAGGTGCTCGTCGCGCAGCGAATGCGCTTGATGGGTCGCAACGGTGATGTGTTCGGAGTGATCGGCAAGAAGGCCATCCACCTGATCAAACTTGACGAGCGCGACAAGGCGTCCAAGATCACCGATCTATGGATCGACATTGGCGCGCGTACCAAGGCTGAAGCATTGGAGCAGCTCGAGATCGGTGACGCCGGTGTAATCGATGCGCG
>JAYUWD010000526.1:0-2848 GCA_043753735.1 Gemmatimonadaceae bacterium | reverse complement strand
ATTGAGTACCAGCGCGGCAATCTTCGTGCTCTTCTCGCCAAACATGTCGACCTGCGCGGTCATCGCACCGGCACTGATTGCATACGCCTTCGCACAGTATGCGGTCGATGCCTTGAGCGCGGCAACCAACGCAACTTTCGTTTTCGCTGACTTCTCGATCGCGTCTTCGGCGGGTTGTTTATCGCCGAGTACCGCGGCGCAAATCATGTTCTGCGTACCGGCCACATGACCGATCAATTCTCCAAACGAGCGCACTTTCGCTGTCGGCTTGTACGCATACTCCGCGTCGGTCAGTTCTTCAGCTGCGGCGGTAATGTTGGCGATCATCACTTTCCACTCGTCGCGGATGCCGGACATCGCAACGTCAGCGGGTGTCTGCGCGGCCGAGCTGTTCGGTGCGACGATCGAGCACAGCGCGCAAACAAGCGTGGAAACTATGGTGTGTTTGATGGACCTTTTCAAAGCGATCTCCTGAGGGTTCGGGGCGGTTCTACGACTTGAGAAATGCAATCATCAACGCGTTCAATTGCTCGGCGTGCGTTGCTGCGAAACCATGCGGTGCACCGGCAACCACTTCATACTTGCTGCCCTTGATCGCAGTCGCCGACTTGGCACCGGAAATCGCAATCGGCACGATGCGATCGAGCTCGCCGTGCACGATGAGTGTTGGAATATCAAACTTGGCGAGGTCAGCGCGAAAATCCGTCGTGCCGAATGCCTTGACGCACTGCTGCGTACCAATTGGCGATGCCCCCCACGCAATGAACTTGCTGAACGGAATCAGATCTGCAGCCACGCCAGGATAATTTGCGTCGCTGTTGAAGAAGTTGGGGAAGAAGCCGTCAAGGAACGCGAGACGATCATGCTTTAAGGCGGCAATCATTCCGTCAAACAGTGCTTGGGGCGCCCCGTCCGGATTGTCGGCAGTCTGGAGGAGAAATGGCGTGACAGCGCCGAGCAACATGGCCTTCGCGATACGTTCTGTGCCGTACGTGCCGATGTAGCGGGCGACTTCGCCACCCCCCATCGAGAAACCGGCGAGCGTCGCGCCCTTGAGGTCGAGCGCGACCATCAGATCATTCAGGTCGGAGGCAAAGGTATCGTAGTCGTAGCCCCCCGATGGCTTGCCCGAGTGACCAAAGCCTCGGCGGTCGTATGCGATACAACGAAAGCCCGCGTCGACGAGCGCATTGATCTGGTGCTCCCACATGCTCTGGCTGAGTGGCCATCCGTGAATGAGCACCACGGGTTTGCCCGCACCCACATCGATGTAGTGAATATCCGTGGAGGGCTCAGCTTTGGCATTGACGAACGGCATCTCGCAAACTCCTGAAGAATTGGTAGAGGTGGGGCGGAGTGGCCGCGGACAGCGGGAAAGGGCGTGCGCCCCTCAGTGCGAACCGCCTCGACCAGCGGCAAGTCGGGTGCCATGTGGTAGCGGTCTGAGCTTCAGGCCGTGACGAGCGCGAGCGCATGCAGTTATTTACCAGTGTTGTGGAGCCAAGGTGCACAGTTCCCGATTCTCATTTCTTTCCGAGTTTCCGATGTCCGTCGACGCCCGACAGAAAGTTCAATGTGCTACGCATTTACCGTCAACCGGAGCTGTGCGCCGCCTCACGCGGATCACACCGGTGCTGGTTTCCGCATTAATGGTTGCGACGCACGCGCTTCACGCGCAGGGTAAATCCGTCGACTGGCCCGTGTACCACGGCAACGACGATCACACACACTACACCACGCTCGATCAGATCACGCCGGCCAACATCAGCAAACTCAAAGTCGCGTGGACGTTCGCGACGCACGACGAATTTGCCGGCTCGGAGATGCAATCGAATCCGATCGTGATTGATGGCGTGCTGTACGCGACGACACCCAAGATGCAGGTGATTGCACTCGAAGCAACCACTGGGAAGCAGCTCTGGCGCTTCGATCCGATCAACGGCGCGCCTACAACGGGCCGTTTTCGTCATCGTGGTGTGGTTGTCACTGGCGATCGCGTGATCTTCAACTATCGCAACCGCCTGTACGCGCTCGATCGCAAAACGGGGCTACCGATCCGTTCGTTTGGCGACAGTGGTTGGGTGGACCTGCGCGCGGGACTCGATCGTCCCATTGAAGGACTGTCGGTCAGCGCCAGCACACCAGGCGTCGTCTTTGAAGACATGCTGATCATCGGCAGCACGGTGCCTGAGCAATTGCCCAGTGCGCCGGGAGACATTCGCGCGTACGACATCAAAAGTGGGAAGCTCCGATGGAGTTTTCACACGATTCCGCGGCCCGGCGAGTTTGGCCACGAGACATGGCCCGCCGACGCGTACAAGATTTCCGGCGGTGCGAATGCATGGAGTGGTGTGACGATCGATCCCAAGCGCGCGATGGTGTTTGCGGCAACGGGTTCTGCATCGTACGACTTCTACGGTGCCAATCGTGTGGGCGACAATCTGTTTGCCAATACGGTGCTTGCGCTCGATGCGCGCACGGGCAAACGCATCTGGCACTTTCAGGGACTGCATCACGATTTGTGGGACCGTGATTTTCCTGCCGCGCCATCGTTGGTGACGGTGATGCGCGACGGGAAAGCCGTCGATGCAGTTGCGCAGATCACGAAGACGGGATTTGTCTATCTGTTTGAGCGAGAGAAAGGCACGCCACTTTTCCCGATCGAAGAGCGCGCGGTACCGCAGACGGCGCTTGATGGTGAAGTCACATCAAAGACACAGCCCTTTCCGCTCTCACCGCCGCCATTTGCGCGACAGGCGCTTACGAAGGATCAACTGACCAATCGCACGCCGGCAGCACACGCCGCTGCACTCAAGACATTCAACGAGTACAACACCACCCATCCGTA
>JAYUWD010000525.1:0-2858 GCA_043753735.1 Gemmatimonadaceae bacterium | reverse complement strand
CGCCGATTGCCGTGCGAAAGATGGGATACGACTTGGACGACCGGTGTTGAGGAACACCTCGCGCGCAAACGTTGGGTCACGTTCTCCGGCGCGGGCTGCACGCGCCAGCAGGGTATCGGAGAGCGAGATACTCAGCCTGCCGGTCATGCGGACATCGCTCAATCGCAAGGCGGCGGTTGCGGCGAGATAGTCGGCTGGCAGGGAGTCGAGCAATGCGGTGATGCGTGGGTCCAGCTCGTTGGCGGACCAGACACGCATGAGTCGCAGAAAGTCACCGCTGGCATCTACGCGTGCCTGTCGAGTGAAGTCTGCTTTCGCGGCCACCGAGTCGCCCAGGAGGGTGTGCAACGTTGATTGGTGCTCCAGCGCCGGCGCAAAGCTTGAATCCAACGCCTCCGCACGCTGGAATGCCTCCAGAGAACGCGCCCAACTGTTTGGCTCTGCGGCTGCCTCTCCGTCATGAAAGAGTTTATCAGCGTACACGGTCCAAAGCTCGGCCGTGCGCCCCGCTTCAGCCATCTGCTGTAGAAAGCGGATGTGTGCTCGCAGCGGCATCGGTTGCGGATACGTCGCCCCGGCGCTTGAAAGCAGCAGCAGCGAATCATTGCCGGTCAACCGATCACGATGCCGCCACGCCGCCGCGAGCCAATTGCCGGGAATGGTCCGTGTAAGGGTCCAACCGTTCGTGCCGGAGATGCGCAGTGCGGCGAGCGCAAAAGTAGTGTCCACCCGGAATGCATCGGCGTACGCTTTTCCTGCCTCCTCGTACCGGCCGGCGCGATAGGCGCGTTCGCCGGTGACATACGCGAGCAGTGCCTCCGGCTTTGCGCTCATCACCGTGCGCAACCGATCGCGCGTCGCGCCGTCACGCAATGCCAGCAATTCGGTGGTCACGCGTGCGACCTGCGCGCCTACACTGTCGGCCGGCCCTACCACGTTCGACGTGGCCAGCACCGTTCCATCGCTCACGCGCAGTAGGCGCGCAGAAAGCGTGAGGCGTTCTGCGCTGCCAACGATCTCGCCCATTACCAGCTGCGCGGCACCGATATCAGCCGCCACACGCAGCGCCTTGGCATCTTCGAGATCAGCGTCCGCCGCGCCCGCGGCACGAAGCCACTTATTGAACATCAGTCGCGTGCTCGGCGCAAGCACACCGGGAATGCTTTGCAGCTGTGGGACCATCAGGTCCGCGATCCCTTCACGCAGATAGCGCACCGCAGGTGCCGCGCCGCCCACGCGAAACGGTGCAATGGCGATCGATCGCGAGTCCGCTTCGGTGCGCGTGCTGCGATCGCGGAGCCAGAATGCACCCAACGCCACGATCAACAGCGCAACGCCGGCGATGGCGATTTGATTGCGCGATATCGTGCGCGACGTAGTCCGCGATGACAGGCGCTGCGTCGCGGCACTACCTGCACCCGATGGGGCGCCCACATGCGTCGCCGCGATCCCGCTGATCGAGTCGAGTACGGCTACCAGCGAGTCCGCGTTTGCCGGTCGGGCTGCGGGATCCTTCGCCAGACATCGCATGACGAGTGCGGCGAGCGCGGGCGGCACACGGGGGGCGACCTGCGCGAGATCGGGTGGCATTGTCGTGAGTTGCGCGCTCATCAACGCGCTGCCACTCAATCCGTCGAAGGCGCGACGACCGCTCAACACTTCGTACGCGACCAGTCCCCAGGCATAGAGATCGGCACGGTGATCGAGTGACGGATCGGCGGCGAGTTGCTCTGGCGCCATGTACGACGGCGTACCGATGCTCATACCAACGCCGGTCAGTGCGCCACGATCCTCGCCGGCGCTCGTTGCTTCGGCGAGCGCCTTGGCCACGCCAAAATCGGTGACCACGGCGGCGCCGCGTGACAGCAGAATATTCTCGGGCTTGATATCGCGGTGCGCGATCCCGCTCCCATGCGCGGCAGCGAGGGCGCGCGCGACATCGCGCAGCACGCTGACGGCAGTCGTCATCGCCATGGGTTCGCGCTGCAACTGTTCGCGCAATGACGCACCGTCCACCAGTGGCATAGAAAACCACGGTACGCCATCGGCATTTCCCGCAGACAAGACGGGCACGATGTTCGGGTGCTGCAGCCGCGCGACCGTCAGAATCTCGCGCCGAAATCGTTCGGCGGCCGAGCCCGAGAGCATGTCCTGCGGCACGGTTTTGATGACGACGCGCCGACTGAGCGCCGTTTCCGTTGCGACAAAGACGCGCGACATCCCGCCCCCGCCGAGCTCTCGTTCGAGCACGAATGCGGCGCCCAGGCCGCGTTGCAGTTGCTCGCGGAAATCAGTAGTCATGATCGTTCGCAGACATTTGCGACCAATGTAGGTCGAACATCACGCACACGCGACAATGTCGAGCGCCTGCGTCGGGCGCACCGCCTTCGGCGCTCGGCCCGTCGTCGTCAACAGTGCGACCCTCCTGAAGCCCGACACCGTAACCATGTTTGGATCGCCGCCGCATCGCCTCGAACTGCTCGGTGACATTTCCGGCGTCGGTTTGGACGCGGTCTGGGCGGAGGCCAGTGTCGTTCACATCTGGTGGCCCGCTTGAATTGAATGACTTGGCCAAGTGGCGGTAGCACAAGGCGGCAACCGGTCGCAAAAAGGACACGGTGCATTTGAGCGCTCCGCGCGAGAAGCACGCGCGACATGCCACCGCCGCCGAGTTCACGCGATGGTGCGGGTGGCGCCGAGTGTCGATTGCAGTTGTTCGGGGGGCTTGTTGCTGGCGGATTGGCCTCAGGTGGCACGCCTGATCTGCCAAAGGATACGGCGACCATGTCGCTGGGGAGTCAGCGGTGCCCTCCACAACCAACTCCGGCGCGAAATCGGCGTACTCGCCAGGAATGGTG
>JAYUWD010000524.1:0-2861 GCA_043753735.1 Gemmatimonadaceae bacterium | reverse complement strand
TTTGCACATCGGTGCGCAGGGTGGCACCATCGAGCGTCACCTGCCATCCAATCTGATTCATCGCCAGCGCGAGCATGACCGCACGCGTGACCGGAACTTCGTGCGACGGCATAGCCGGCGCGTTCCATCGCGTTCGTTGCGCGCCTTGCTCTTCGAGCAGCGCCAAGGCCCGCGACTCGCCTTCACGATCGCGATGCGTCAAGGTGCGCGTATCATGCTCGAAGAAGCGATCGCGTCCGCCGCCTGAAGGCAACAGGCGCGAACCATAGGCGAACTGCAGGTTGACCGATGCCGTCGCGTAGGCACCAACGGCCGTCGGCGCGACAACGATCGAGAGGTGTGGTATCGGTGTCCCTATGCGTTCGGCAATGACGATGCCGGCCGGCCAGCGCACGCGCATGTTGGCTGGAAGCTGCATCAGACTGTCGATGAGCGCCGGAATTTCATGCGGCGCGGCGACAATCGGCGGAGCCAACTTGAGGTAGTCGAGAAAGCGTGTGTCCGTGCCGGCAGTGAGCGTTTCGACGCCACCACCAATGAACGCATAGGTGCCGCGCACGACAACGTCAGCCAACGCTCGCACTTCGCGGCCGCGTGAGTCGGTATTCGCGCTATGGTCCGATGAGTCTTCGATGAACATCTCGTCCCCGTTCTCGCCCTCGAACCCGAGTTCAGCACCATGCACGAGTCTTCCGATGAAACGCCACTGTTCGATCTCGCCATCGGCGGCCTCGCGCACACAGGCCAAGTCCAACGACCACGGTTCACTCACGCTCCACGATAACGGCTGCCACAGCTCCTCCGCGCTGTAGCGAACGCGCGCACGCAACGTTTCACAAATGCGTCGCAACGTCACACCCAGCGATGGATCGGAGAGCACAAAGCGCGAACTGGGTCGCGCCACCGACGCCGTGATCGGGATGAATTCGTTGGCGGGACGCGCCCCGAGCAGTAGCTGCGCGATGATGCGATCGTCGGCGTTCGCGGCCGCGTCCCATCCTTCGCTCGCCACAGAAATCGCTTTCGCCGCCCCCCATTCTCCATCACGCTGTCGACGCTTCTCGGCGGCGACCACCACCGAGACTGTCTGTTTCTTGCCGGATTCGGAATTGGGATCGACCAGGTAGACGATGCGTGTTTCGTCAGGTTCCGTGCGGCGACGCGGCGGTTGCACGACGGGTCGGACGCGATCTTCGGTGGACCATTGCTCGAAGACGGCCGGCAGCGCGTGACGCCACCACGATGCAGGGCCGAGCGATGAGATGAGCGTGGTCGCATCTTCGAGCGGCATGATCGTCGCGGGCAGAATGCCGGCGCGCACAAAATGCCGAGCTAACGCCCAGATGTGTTTACAGCACTCACCGTCGCGTCCGTTTGGACAGGAGCAGTAGAGGACGGCGCGCGGGCGATCATCTTCCCAACGCACCGACACGTTGTACCAATACCCACCACGCACGCTGGCCGCGATAGCGTGATTGGTGACCTGGGGCTGGCGGAGTTGGAGCCCATTGGCCAGCAGTTCACCGCGCTCACGAATGGCATCGGGAACTTCGTGCAGTTTGATGCGAAGTGCGTCGTAACCTGAAAGAGACATCCCTGCAATCTCAGTGACAACACGCCGTTCTACAATCCTTGCATGAGCCTCTGAATCGCAGGCATTGACGCGGTTGCTATAGGGGTTTCCAGCTCTCGAGTGCCGCACGCGCGGGCACGGTCCATGGCCTCGATAGCTGCGCCTCGAAGTCGAAGTACACGACCACGGCGCGCGCCTCCCCGGCCACCTCGCCATTGGCCAGGATCTGGTGCATGACAGTCATGCTGGAAGTTCCCACCTTCTCCACCCACGACAACACCTCCACCTGAGCGCCAAAGCGGATCTGTTGGCGAAAGTCGACGGCGATGTGCGCCAGGATCAACGAACGCCACGAATCGAGGATTTCGTTGAAGAACTTGAGCCGCGCGGTTTCAACATAGACCACGAAGCTGCCGTTGTTGATATGGCCTAGTGCGTCGGTGTCGGCGAAGCGGAGCTGGATCGTGGTGTGGTGCGTCCGCGCAGGGGTCGGCGTGGCCGCTTTCATGACCGGCGCTCGGGTCGAAGCGCGATGAAGCCAAAGCAACTAGGGCGAGTGCGGGTCACGATCAACGACGACGCGCGGTAATGAGGACCGCGATTTCGTCCGGACGCGGATTGATGAAATCGAGACGCACGCGTCCGTCGGGCATCGTTGAAACAGTGGCCGGAATCGTACTGTTGGTGAGCATCCAACCGGCAGGCAGCACAACCGCATTGGCCGGACGCCCAAAGCTTCGATCCCACACCAATTCGGCGTTGACAAGGCGGTAGCGCGCGCTGTCGGTGTACGTTTCCGCCATGCGGATGCGTGCCGAACCACCCTGAGGCACGGCGGGAAAGCGGAACACCACTGCTTCGGTTGCCGATGTCACATCGGGAACGCCGACATTTGCCTTCGTGATTGCTGCGCCCTTGAGCACTTCGAAGTTAAGCGGGTCACCCGTGTCGAGATTGCGTGCCGATGGCTTGCTGACCGCACTGCCCGCGCGCACCACGTTCACGTAAAAGTTCACACCGGCTTTCGATTCGGTGTAATCGTGATACAGATCGAACGCGTGCGTTTCCGGTTGCTGCAGGAAGTAGACGATCTCGCGCGTCTGCTTTGCCCGCTCATCGAGTCTGGTTGCAACACTCGACGCTGCCGAGCCTATTTTGGTGGCCGGTCGCGCCCGCAAAATCAACGGCGCTTCAGCCGGCGTACCGTTCCAGAAGCTTATGGCTACCCGTCCGTCCGCTTCCTGCAACACTTGCGACGGATAGTTGCACGAGACCAACTCGTACCCTT
>JAYUWD010000523.1:0-2866 GCA_043753735.1 Gemmatimonadaceae bacterium | reverse complement strand
GATGTACCCCTGCTCGGCCATGAGTGCGAGCACCGTATTGCGTCTTGCCCGGTTGCGATCCGGAAAGCGCGCCGGGTCGTAAAGCACTGGGCTTTTGGGCATGGAGCCGAGCGATGCCGCTTCGGCAAGCGTCAACTCCGACGCCCCTTTGCCAAAGTACTGTCGCGCAGCCATCTCAATGCCGTACCCCCCGCGACCGAAGCTGATCTGGTTAAGAAATGCTTCCAGGATCTGCTCCTTGTTGTAATGCTTTTCCATTTCACGCGCGGCCTGCTGTTCGCGCAATTTTCGACGTGGCGAAACGTCCCGACGATCGATGAGGTCGGGGTGCATGTTGCCGACCAGCAGCTGCGTGATCGTGCTGGCGCCGCGCAGGTTGCCTTTGATGACCGCGTCCTTGATCGCACCGGCAACGCCAACCAGGTCGACGCCATCGTGCTGGTAAAAGCGTTTGTCCTCTACGGCGATGAATGCCTGCCCCACGTACTTGGGCAGCGTGCGAACGGGGATGCTGAGCCGACGCTCGCGACCCATGAGCCCGATCAGCGTGCCATCCCGCCCCAGCACCAACGAGGCCTGCAGCGGAGTGACGATCTGCCATGCCTCGCCCGTCGCCTGCCGCACGTTGGGGGGCCGACCAACCGACGGGGGGGAAACCGCAGTTCTAACCGCCCGCAGAGTTTGCGCGACTGAGGCGCGCGGAAGCCCACTCGCGAACGAGAGAATGAGAGCGACGAACAGCAGGAGGCGCCCGTGAACGGGCAGCTTTGGGCGCATGGCGATGAAACTACTTACCCCGCCATCGGTTGATCGGCTGTGTCACCTGTCACAGCTTCATAGCTCAACCCCAGCCCTCGATATGCCCGGTGATCCGATCCGCCCCCTGACGCTTGCCATCTGCCAGTTCGCCCCGAAGAAGGGTGACACGGCGACCAACCTGACCCGTATCGGTGCGCTGTGCGCGCAGGCTGCGACGCTCGATCCGCGCCCGCAGGTTGTGCACTTCCCGGAGACTTCGCTCTCGGGGTATTTCGTTGAAGGGGCCGTGCGCGAAGTCGCCTGCACGGCCGGTGCGCTCGCGTACGATCTGGACGACGCCTACCGAGTGGCCTGCGCCGCGGTCAGCGTGCGCAGCGTGCCGATCGATGTCGTCGTTGGCTTTTACGAGCGGTGGCGCGAGACGCTGCACAACAGCGCGGCCTACATCACCATCGGGCTCGATGACGGTCCGCCGATCTTGCGTCATGTGCATCGCAAGAATTATCTGCCGACCTACGGACTTTTCGACGAAGAGCGGTTTGTAGAACGCGGCACCGATATCCGCGCCTTCGAAACACCGTGGGGACGCGCAGCCATTCTGGTGTGCGAAGATGCGTGGCACTCGATGTCCGGCACGATTGCCGCACTCGATGGCGCACAGGTGGTCTTTGTATCGTCGGCGGCGCCGGCTCGTGGCCTCTGGCCGCGCGGCGACGGAATTCCCGGTCCGTACAGCGCCGCGCGGTGGGAACGGCTCATGCGCGACATCGCCGAGGAGCATGGACTCTACGCGAGTCTGTCGAACCTTGTCGGTACCGAGGGGGGCAAGCGCTTCTTTGGCTCTTCGCTGCTGGTCGGCCCGGGTGGCGATGTGCGCGGTCGCGCGCCGGTGTGGGACGAAAGCTTTGTGTCGGTCACACTCGATCTCGATGATGTGGTACGCGCGCGCGCCGACACACCGATGCTGAGTGATTTGCGCGTCGCGCTGCCACACGTTCTCGAAACCGTCCGACGCGTGCAGGAAGGCTTGGTTACGCCGCTGCAGTACGACGGTGCAGAACCGGTCGCCGCCGACCTGCTGGCGAGTGGACGGGGCTTCACGACGGGCGAATTCGCCATCCCCGTCGAAGCGCTGAGTCTGGCCAACAGCATCGTGCGCACCGTTCCCGATGCGCTACCAGTCATTCGTCATGCCATGCGCGAACACGGCGGCCCGCCCCCACTGGCGATCGACGCGGCACTGACTGAAACGTGGTTGGTCGGATTTCTTCGGGAAGAGATGACGCATCGCGGCTTCGGCCGCGCCGTCATCGGTGTTTCAGGCGGCGTCGATTCCGCGGTCACGGCCTTCCTCGCAGCGCGCGCGCTCGGCAAGGAAAACGTGGTGGGCATTCGACTGCCCTATCGCACATCGAGCGCAGAATCGCTGGACCACGCCCAGTTGGTCATCGACGCACTGGGGATCGAGTCACGAACGATCGATATCTCGGACGCGGTGGACGGGTATCTGGCAAACGAGCTCGATGCCGACGCTGGTCGACGCGGAAACGTCATGGCGCGCATGCGCATGATCGCCCTCTTCGACCTTTCCGCGCGCTACCGCGCGCTGCCACTCGGTACGGGCAACAAGACGGAACGACTGTTCGGGTACTTCACCTGGCACGCCGACGATTCGCCGCCGGTCAACCCGATCGGAGATCTCTACAAGACACAGGTGTGGGAGCTGGCGCGACATCTCGGCGTGCCGAGTGCGATCATCAACAAGCCGGCGACAGCGGACCTGATTGCTGGACAAACCGACGAAGCGGACCTCGGCATCAGCTACCCACGCGCCGACGACATCCTGAATGGACTGTTGCACGGCTTCTCAGATGAAGCGATGCGAGCGCGCGGATTCCAGACGGAGGAGTTGGCGCTGGTTCTTCGTCGCCTCAACGGCACGCACTGGAAGCGCCGACCGGCGTCGACAGCGCTGGTGAGCCACTCGGGGATTGGTGAGTCGTATCTGCGTCCCGTCGACTACTGACGATCAACGCGGGATGACGAGTTTTGCCTTGATGGACGAATTCTTCATCTACCTGCGCGTCGGCTTTTCCCACATCGCCGA
>JAYUWD010000522.1:0-2879 GCA_043753735.1 Gemmatimonadaceae bacterium | reverse complement strand
CGCTCGGCTTCAATGCGAACCCGCTGGCGAACATCGGCTCGGTGCTCAACAGCGGTCTCGAGCTCACGTTGAACATCAATGCGATCAACAAGCGCAACGTGCGCTGGGACGTCCGCACTGGCGCGAACACGTTGCACAACGAACTCACCAGCCTTGGTTCGGGTGCGACGCTGGTGCTGCCGTTCGGACTGGGTGGCGCAGGCCGTACGCTGGTTGGTCAGCAGCTCGGTGTGTTCGTTTCAAAGCGGATCCAGTCAATCGACGTGGCGACCAACAAGGTCATCGTCAGCGACACGCTGGCGCCGATGGGCAACCTGCTCCCGTCGCTCGAGTGGAATATCACGAACACCGTGACGCTCTTCAAGAATTTCCGCTTCGCTGCATTGCTCGACTCCAAGCGTGACTTTCTCGTGCAGAACTTCACCGCGTACTTCCGCGAGACGCAGCTTGTTCGCTCCAACCTTCGTCTCGACCCGACGGTGCTGTCCGCGTACGAGCGCCTTCGTCGCTTTGGCGATCCAACTGCGGGCAACCCGGCGTTCGTCACCACCACGGGAAAAGCCGCCACGGTCAGCGACGTGATCGATGGATATCTCGAGCAGGGTGATTTTGTGCGTCTTCGCGAGCTGTCGGCGACTTACACGTTCCCCAACATCTCAGTCAAGGGATTCGGTCAAGTGACCGGCGCGTCGATCACGCTGGCGATGCAGAACGTCAAGCTGTGGACGAACTACAGCGGTGCGGATCCGGAAATCAACGCGCAGTCCGGCGCGTTCTCGCGCCAGGATTTTCTGACGCTACCGAATCCGAAGAAGACGGTCCTCCGTTTCAACTTCAACTTCTGACCGCGACATGATCCGCTCAAAGACGATCCGACGCGCGGCCACGCGCACCGCTGTTGGCGCGGCCATGGTTTTCGGCTCCGCCGCCTGCTCCGACAAGTTCGTCACCGTCACCAACCCGAACGTGATCGACGCCGCCACGGTCGATCCGACATCTGGTGCGGCCGTTCTCGCCGCCTCGGCGCAACAGAACTTCACCACCGCGCTTGGCTGGCTCGCCATGTACAGTGGTTGGTTCACCGGCGAGGCCAATATCTCCGACACCTTCCCGACGCGTAACGAGTTCGGTTTCCGCACAATTTCCGACCTCAACGGCTCGCTCAACACTGATGTGTGGGCCCCGATTTCACTTGCGACGGCTTCGGCCAAGACTGTACTCGACCTCACGCTGCCATCGCCGACGAGCAACATCAACCTTGCCCGCGCAGCAACGTTTCGCGGCTACTCGATCCTGTTGATGGCCGGCGATTTCTGCACCGGTGCGCTTTCGTCGGGACCCGAACTTACCACGGCGCAGCTGCTCGACTCTGCATCGTTCTGGTTCACGAAGGGCATCGATGTGGGCAAGGCCAATGCCTCGACGGACGGTATCGCACTCGCCAACGCAGCACTGGTTGGGCGTGCGCGCGCCAAGCTGCAAAAGGGTGACGCGGCTGGTGCACTTGCCGATGCGTCCGCGGTTCCGGCCGGTTTCGTCTACAACCTCAATTACACGGACGACGTAGGCAACCGCACCCGTCTCTCCAATCGCCAGTACCAGTTCACCTTCGATCGTAGTTCGATCAGCGTGGCGCCGGCGTTCCGCACCACGGACCCGCGCGTTCCGTTCCGGGCACCTGCTGGTGTCACCGCACCCGGCTCGGCTGGTGTGTCCACACTCAGCGGCCAGGACGCCGTTCCGGGGGGCTTCTTCCAGCAGATCAAGTTCAACGCATACAACGCGACCGTTCGGTTGGCGTCGAAGCTGGAAGCAGACTACATCGCAGCCGAGGCGTCGAAGGACGCGACGCAGCAGTTGGCGCTGATCAATGCACGCCGCGCGGCCAGCAACCAGCCGACCTACGCCGGTGCGACGGATGCCGCGAGCGTGATGACGGAACTGTTCAATCAGCGTGCGTTCGAGTTCTACCTCGAAGGCAAGCGGTTGGCCGACTACCGTCGTTCGGCTGCGTCAACGTCCTTTGTCACTCCCGCGGGCCAGCCGTACTTCAAGCCTGGCTACGCGAACACCGGAACGCAGACCTGCTATCCGATTCCCCGCGCCGAGCGTGACAACAACCCGAATTTCCCCAAGGGTTGAGCATGAGAGCGGCGCACAGATAGTGCGCCGAAATGAAAGACGGGGCGAGTCGCACAATGCGGCTCGCCCCGTTTGTTGTCTTGTACCATCGTTTCACATGACTTAACGCGCCCGTTCACTGCCGATGTTCGATCTGTTCGCGCCTGTCAATCGCGGCGCACGATCTGCCCGCCCTTCATCACGAAGCGAACGTTGCGCAGTTGCCTGATGTCCTTGGTCGGATCGCCCTGCACGGCGACAAGATCAGCAAGCAACCCCGGCGCCACGCGACCAAATTCGTTTTCGCGGTGAAGAATTTTCGCATTCACGCTGGTCGCAGCCCGAACGGCGGCGAGCGGCGTCATTCCATATTCGACCATCAATTCGGGCTCGATCGCATTCTCGCCGTGCGTGAATACGCCAACGTCGCTACCGTTGCAGATCGTTACGCCCGACGCGAGTGCGAGTTTAAACATCGCCTTTTTCTGCGCAATGCCCGCCGGTTCTGGGTCGACCCCTTTCTTCCATCCGCGATAGCGCGTGGTCGATTCAGTCGCTGCCAACGTCGGACAGAATGCGACGCCGTGCGATTTCATGAGTGCAAATGTTTCGGCGGTTGCGGCATCGCCATGCTCGATCGTCTCCACGCCAGCCATGATTGAGCGACGCATTCCTTCGATGGTGCTCGAGTGCGCAACAACCGGACGACCACTGGACGATGCTGTTTCCACAATGGCCTTCCATTCGGCATCCGAAAA
>JAYUWD010000521.1:0-2879 GCA_043753735.1 Gemmatimonadaceae bacterium | reverse complement strand
CGTGCGGTTGCGTGGCCAGCTTGAGATTCTCGCGCTCTATGACCTCTTTGAAGGCCTCATTGACAACGAGTTCAATGGCGTCCTGCCGAATTTGTTCGGCAAAGCGCTTGCGGACCATGGATGGCGGGGCCTTTCCAGGGCGGAAGCCGGGCAGGCGCGCCTGAGACGCGTACTTCCGCGCCGCCTTGTCCTCGTATTCGGCAACCGTTTCAGGGGGCACCGAAATCTGCAGACGACGCGAGATGCCCGTCTGCTCAGTAGGAGTGATAGAGATGTTCATGGCGGAAAGCTAATGGGGGGTGCCAAGAGGGAGTACCGGCTCGCGATCAGCGACGCGCAAGCTGAGCGACGTGCCAGACGTGGAGAATAAGCGACGCGAGCATTGCGCCTGCAAACCCCTGGTATGACCCGTCGTCGCGTCGATGGAAATACAACGCAACCATGAACGCGAAGCCGGCACCAAGAAATGAAATGGTCAGAGCGGGGCGCGGTCCGCGTCCGGTTCGGCGATGCCAGCTGATGAGTGCGAACGCTTCCAGTAGAATCAACGCGAGCACCGCGACCGGCAGAGAGTCAGAGCGCAGAAATTGCGAAAAGTTGCTCATACCTTGCCCAACTCAGGCAGCGCTCGCTCCGCGCGTTCTGGCGCTCAGTCGCCGGCGATCGCGATATCGCCCGCCGAGCGCGATGACCGAGTCGGTTCAAGGTGCGATTTGCGCTCCGCGCGAAGTGCGGCCGCGAGCGGAATCGCCATCGCGATAAAGCCAAGAATTCCGGCGAGCATCATATCCTGCCTCAGACAGATGGCAATCGGCAACAAACCGTTCACGCCATACAGCACAAGCGGCAACCGCGATGGGGACACCTGACGCGCCCACACCGATGGCGGCACGATCATGAGCATCGCACGGGCCACAAGAATGCCGGTCAGCAACCAGCCCAACCAATTCGTGAGCGGCATGCCGAAAAAGAACGGTGTGCCGATGAAACGGGATAGCGCAGAAGCACCTGACAGGTCGGGAACGAACCACATCCAGTGATTGGTCTTCACCATCGCGGGATCCATGGAAACATCCCACGCCGTGAGCACCAACCCGCCAACAAACGCCCACCACCACCGCGATTTGCTATCGTCACTCGCCGGAAGAATGCGTCCACATATGGCCAGAGACGCAACCAGCATGTAGAACCACGACGTGGGGATATTGAATGGCACCAACGACGCGATCTTGTATCCCAGCTGATCCGAATAGCCGTATGCGCCGAACGGCAGCCCGGTACCTGTTCCGGTCAGCTCGGATGCGAGTGACAAAAAGAAGCTCACCCCAAACACAAGCAGCGCTCGCCGCACGCCGATGCAGTAGGCCAAAAACGCCAATCCAGCGATCGCACCCAACACGACGGTACTCTGACCGCCGTACGAAATGCCAAACGCGTAAACCTTGAGATTTGTGGGCGTCAGCAACCACGCGGGTTGTGGCGGTGCAAGAAAAGTCGCGAACGCGAAGGCAGAAAACGCGCTCAACGCACCATGGAGTAAAAGCGCCAGTGATGCGACCCGCAGCAGTGACGCGCGAGATTCAGTGGTCGAATCGTTCAGCGCATAGGCCTCGGCATGCGACAGCGTTGTCGAAGTGGACATGAGCGGCACTCAGGCAAGGCGGACAAATGTTTCGGGATTCACCGGTTGATTCGGCTCCCAAACAATGCGAGGGCCATCTCCGATGGTCGCGAGATCCAGCGGCGCAGCGCGATAACGCCACGCGTCCCACAAAATACCCACACGCGCCAACCGACCGAGGCGCGCTCGGCTCGAGATTGTATCGTACTGCTGCGCCTCGATTGCAGTGAGAATTCCCGCATAACCCGTGGCGCAGGCGGCGGCGCAGCGCTGCGCATCCGGCGCCAGCATCGCGATCCCGGGTGTGGCGGCGTCGTAAAGCGCGCGCGCACGGCTCACTTCGTACGCCATCATAGGCGCCCAGCGCGGGTCGCGCGCGAGAGTTGGTACGGTGAGCACTTCACGCGCCGTCAAGCCGAAGCGAGCGAGATCGTCGGCGGGCAGGTAGCAGCGCCCACGTTTGGCATCCTCACCCACGTCGCGGAGAATGTTCGTGAGCTGCATCGCGACGCCAAGGGTGCGCGCATACTTGACCGCACGTTCGCGCATCGATGCGCCGCCAGGAACACCGAAGACGTGGGTGCACATTTCACCAACCGAGCTGGCAACACCTTCGCAGTAAGCTTCGAGCGACGCCCACGTGTCGTACTCAGCCGCTTCGAGGTCGCACGCAACACCACGCAGCAACTCGAATAAAGGGGCGGGGGGCACGTTGTACGCGCGCGTAACCCACGCCACTTCACGGAATATCGCACCACTCGGCTGCCCAGCAATCGCGGCTTGGAGTTGGTGCTCGTAATCCTTTAACTGACTTGCGAGCGCCGAGATGTTGTCGTGCTCAGCCTGATCGACCAAGTCGTCGGCAATGCGGCAAAAGGCATAAAGCGCGAAGGCAGCCCGACGTTTCTCGGTCGGCAACAGGCGGCTCGCGAGCGAAAAAGTACGGGCATGTGCGCGGGTGATCTGCTCGCACTGCAGTGCGTCATCACCATGATCATGATGGATCATGCGACTTTCGGGATCCGCGTCAACGGTAAGATCATGCGGGCACTCGATCGGGACAGGGGGCGATTGAAAAAAAACACCCCGCGGTAAATGTCGAAGCAGAAGGCAGTTACGGATCCAAATGGACTAAGAAGTCACACGTCTCCGTATCGCTTCAAGCGATGAGTACATACAAGAGTTCCCGCCCCCCGACAACCCACTTTACGACATCGGAGCTTGCTGGGAAGGTGCGATTCCACCCGGGAACTGTCAA
>JAYUWD010000520.1:0-2880 GCA_043753735.1 Gemmatimonadaceae bacterium | reverse complement strand
GGATACCGATTCACGTGCACATCGAAGACGTTCATGAAGATCGAGACACGAACCGTCTGGCCTTTCACGAATGTGGGCTCATCAATTTTAGTGATGAGAACCACGCGTCCGTCGGCAGGAGAAACGACAACCTGCGCGCCGCGCTCACCAGTGCGCACGGGATCCCGAAAGAACCAGCAGACCCAGAGTGCGATGATCGTGAGCACGAACGCCGCGAGCCACAGCGGCCACGAGCGGAATCGCAATGCGGCGCCGAAGACGACTGCGGCGAGAACCGCCGACCCCACAATGAACGGATATCCTTCGCGAGCAAACATCAGACGCGCTCCTCTGGCAGGCCAAGCCGAGCCAAGTCGAGTGGTGCGCCGGTGAGACGCAGAAAAGCATCGCGATAGCGGAGACTGGTTGCTCGAATCACTTCTGTGGGAAGCGGTGGCGGTGGTGCATCGCCGTTCCACCGACCAGCATGGCGTTCCACATCGAGCCAATCGCGCAACGGCTGCTTGTCAAAACTTGGTTGACCGCGACCCGGCGTGTAACCGTCCGCGAGCCAGAAACGCGAACTGTCGGGTGTGAGCACCTCGTCGATGAGCAGCAATTTTCCGTTGCACCAGCCAAACTCAAATTTAGTGTCCGCGACGATGATACCGCGGGGGGCAGCGGCAGCACGACCAAACTCGTAGACAACACGTGCGAGTCGTTCGAGCGTCGCAGCGGTGTCGTCACCAACTGCCGTGATCACGCTGCCGATCGTGATGTTCTCGTCGTGACCACTCTCGGCTTTCGTGGCCGGGCTGAAGATCGGGGGGTCGAGTCGGTCGCTTTCACGCAGCCCTTCGCCAAGCCGTTCGCCCGCGAGCGTGCCGGAGGCTGCATACTCCTTCCACGCGGACCCGGTGATGTATCCGCGAATGACGCATTCGATAGGTACGACATCGGCCCGAACGCAAAGCATCGTGCGTCCAGCGAGAGCCTCACGATACGGCGCGAGCGACGGAACAGCAGCAATGATCTCGTCCGTTTCGGCGCTGATGAGGTGATGATCGACGATGTCAGCGAGTCGCGCCAGCCACCAGGCGGTTAGTTGCGTGAGCACCGCACCTTTGTACGGGATCGGCTCGTTCATCACGACATCAAAGGCACTGATGCGATCGGTGGTCACCAGCAGCAGGCGGTCTTCGTCGACGATATACACGTCGCGCACTTTACCACGGCGCAGCAGCGGCAGCGGCAATGAGGTTTCGAGCATTGCCACGCTCATACGCGCACCTCCTCAACGGCGAAGCCACCGCGATCGCGCGCCAGCCAAGGCGCGACCACTTCGTCGAGAAACTCTTCCACCTGCTGCGGTGCGCGCCCCACAAAGTGCGAAGGCTCTGCAGCGGCCTGCAGATCGTGAAGCGGAATTCGGAATGTCGGGTCTGCCGCCAGACGTTCAAACATGTCGTTGTGCGGAGCGCCAGCTTTGACCGCGCGCGATGCCTCGATGCTGTGCCCGCGAATAATCTCGTGCGCTTCCTGACGATCGCCACCCGCGCGAACAAAGCGCACAATGATTTCTTCGGTCGCCATGAATGGGAGCTCGTCATCAACGCGGCGACGAATACGGGCCGGATGCACTTCCAACCCTCGCACCACGTTCTGCATCAGCACGAGAATCGCGTCGGTCGCGAGAAACGATTCCGGAATGACAAGCCGACGATTGGCCGAGTCGTCGAGGGTGCGCTCGAAGTACTGGACGGCGTGTGTCTGATTCGCATTCGGTTCCAGCGACAACACGAATCGCGCCAGCGACGCAATGCGCTCCGACCGCATAGGGTTGCGCTTGTACGCCATCGCCGACGAACCGATCTGCTTTGTCTCGAATGGCTCCTCAATCTCGCCAAACGCCTGCAACATGCGGATGTCGCCGGAAAATTTGGACGCCGTGGCCGCCACGCCCGCAACGACTCCTAGCACCTGTGCATCGATCTTGCGCGAGTACGTTTGCCCGCTGACCGGTATCGACGCATGAAAGCCCATCCGCTGCGTTACCAGTCGATCCAATTCACGCACCTTGGCATGATCACCATGAAACAGCGACAGAAAGCTCGCCTGTGTCCCGGTGGTGCCCTTCACTCCGCGGAAGGGCATGCCCGAAACCCGAAACTCGATGTCTTCCAGATCGAGCAGGATATCCTGCATCCACAGCGTGGCCCGCTTGCCAACAGTCGTCAGCTGTGCCGGTTGCAAATGCGTGTATCCAAGCGTCGGCACATCCTTCCACTCGCGCGCAAACGTTGCGAGAGCGTCGAGGGCATCAAGCAGCTTGTCGCGCAACAGGCCCAATCCGCGTCGCATCAACAGCAGTTCGGCATTGTCGGTGACGTAGCAGCTGGTCGCCCCGAGATGGATGTAGGCACGCGCTTCCGGGGCAACGTCGCCAAAGGCGTGCACATGCGCCATCACGTCATGGCGGAACGACTTCTCGTATGCGGCAACGGCGACAAAATCGATGTCGCCCTGATGGGCGCGCATCGCGTTGATCGCGACTTCGGGAATTTCGACGCCCAGCGCGCGCTGCGACTCGGCGAGCGCGAGCCACAGCTCCCGCCACAGCCCGTAACGCGTCTGCGCGCCCCAAAGCGAAAGCATGGCGCGCGAGGCATAGCGTTCAGCCAGCGGTGACGAATATGTCGAAAATTCGGATGCGGTCACGGATCTACAGAAAGGTTCAACGAGAATTCCAACAGGAGAGGTCGTCCGCGCTCATCAACGCAATGAGAACGATGTTTGCAACAGCTGGCGACTACGTTCGAAGATGAGATATACCGGACCGCGGGCGCCGTATTGATCGATCGCCGTCGAGGCTTGTTCGGCAGATGCGACGCGGGTACGCCC
>JAYUWD010000519.1:0-2887 GCA_043753735.1 Gemmatimonadaceae bacterium | reverse complement strand
AGACGGAATTCCCCGCCGCCGTCGACAAGGTGCAGCATTGGGTCGATTCGAAGCGCGGTGGGCTAATCGGCTCGCTGCTCAATGGCTCGACTCCATCGACGCCAGCTGCTCCTCCCACACCGGTCGCGTCGGCCACGCCAACGGCCAAGGGTGCAGCGGCCGCACAGCAGGCCCAGCAGGTTGCGCAGGCGCAGCAGGTCACGCCGCTTGCCTCTGGTTCCGCAAATTCCTCCCGCATGACGTCACTGGAGGCCAACCCGCTTCCGCGGGGGGCGACGCTCAAGGAACGCCTGACGGGCGCCGTGTCGGGACTGGGCAAGTATCTGGTATCCTTTCTCTCAAACACCGCTGCCGTGTTTGGCGCGTTCGTGCTGATCGTATTTCTCGCGATCTACATTGGCGCTGAGCCGGACGTCTATCGCGGGTGGTTGTTGTCGACGGTGCCGGCCGCGTCACGCGCGCAAGTGCGGGTCGTGTTGCGCGAGACTTCGACGGTGCTTCGCAAATGGCTTGTGACACAGCTGGTCGCGATGGTCGTCATCGGGGTCACCTGCACCGTCGTGCTGTTGCTGCTGGGTGTGAAGGCGCCCTTCGCCCTGGGCTTCATCGCGGGGTTGCTCGAGTTCATTCCCACCGTCGGGCCGATCATGAGCGCGGTGCCGGCGATCATCATGGGCTTCGTCGATTCGCCTGAAAAAGCATTGACGGTGCTCATCGCCTACTGGGCGATTCAGTTCCTCGAAAACAACCTGCTGATCCCGTTCCTCATGCGCGGCGAGATGGACTTGCCACCAGCCATCACCCTCATTGCGCAAACCTTGATGACGCTAGTCTTCGGATTTGTTGGCCTGATGGTCGCCGTGCCGCTCACTGCGGCGGTGCTGGTGCCGTTGCGGATGATCGCTGAGCGCGAGAACGAACGTGAACGCGCACTGCATCGTGCGAGGAAATCCGAAGAGATGCTGACAGACGCCGTGGATCCCGATGTCGTGGTCGATGATGCCGATCGGGGGCCCAAGTCTCCGTACTCGCGACTTCCATCATCGACGGCCCAACTCAAAAGGCAGCCGTGATTATTTCGGCCAACGGCAACGTCTTTGGCTACGACGATGCCGGCAGCGGACTGCCGATTGTGTTTCTGCACGGCTTTCCGCACGATCGCTCGCTCTGGGCACAACAGCGCAGCGCCCTCGCACCGCGGATGCGATGCATCGCCCCCGATCTTCGCGGATTTGGTGTGTCGGTGGCGAAGGGTCCCTATTCGATGGACCAATATGCGGACGACGTGGTCGCGCTGCTCGATACGCTGGATGTCGGGCCTGCGGTGTTTTGCGGTCTTTCGATGGGCGGGTACGTGGCAATGGCACTTTGGCGGCGTCACCCCGAGAGGGTGCGCGGCTTCGTCCTTTGCGATACGAAAGCAGGCGCCGATTCCGCGGCCGGTCGCGCCAATCGGGAGTTGCTCATCGAGGTGGCGCGTGCCGAAGGCTCGGGCGCCGTGGCTGACCGGATGCTGCTGGGCATGATGGGGAAGGCCACGCGCAGTCGTCAGCCGTCGCTCGAAGCCGACGTCCGCGCGATGATGGCGCGGCAGCCGGTGGCCGGAATTGTGGGCGCACTCGGCGCACTCCGCGACCGCCCGGACTCACACGAGACGCTCGCGTCGATTACCGTTCCAACTCTTGTGCTGGTCGGTGAGGATGACGTGCTGACGCCTCCCAGCGACGCGCAAGCCATGCTGGACGCACTCCCCGAGGACGCTACCGCGCGAATGGAAATCATCGCCGGTGCCGGACACGTGTCGTGCCTCGAGCGTCCGGCCGCCGTGACGCACGCACTGGCGGAGTTTCTGTTGACGTTGGCGGGGCACCCGTACTGACGTCCTACCCTGACCGCCGTATGCGATGACCGAGAACGTCTCGGAGTCTGAACGCTCGACCGCTGCCCGTATCGGGCAAATCCTGTTCAAGAACCGCGGCTGGTTGCCGGTACCGTTTCTCGCGGTGCCACTGCTCGCCTCCGGCACACAATCCATTCAGACGTGGGCGATCGGTCTCGCACTGGTACTGCTCGGTGAAATGATTCGTACCGCCGGCGTTGCGGCGGCGGGAACCGTAACCCGTCGACGGTCACGTGACGTGCAACGCCTGGTGACCTATGGCGCATTCGCGTGGTGTCGCAACCCGCTCTACGTTGGAAATTTCTTGGCTTGGATCGGCTTCACCGTCGCGTCCGGGGTGTTCTGGTTTGTGCCCGTCGCGATCGTCATCTTCGCCATCGAATACACGTTGATCGTGCGCTATGAGGAAGGCGTGCTCGAGTCGATCTTCGGCCAGGAATATCTGGAGTACAAGGCGCGTACCCCGCGCTGGTTCGGCCGTCCTCCCGCCAATAGCACGCAAGGGCAGCACGATTGGGGCGAGGCCATCTGGAGTGAGCGCAGCACATTCATGCAATACGTCGCACTGGGCGTCGCGTTCTGGGTGAAGTTCAGGTATTTCACACACTGATCACCGACAGGTTCGTGCGACCGCACTGCCGCACAAACAGACAAACGCGCGACTCAGCGAAGAGTCGCGCGTTTGTTTTTGACGCTACTTGATGCGCGCATTATAAATCGCGTTCATGCTTCGATGCGCTAGCGAGTCGGGCGTCCCGGCGGGGTCGGACCCTGAAAGACTTCCTTGTTGCGGCCGATGTAACTCTTGAGCTGAACAGGAACGTCTTCTTCCGGGAAGATGGCCGTGACAGGACACTCCGGCTCGCACGCCCCGCAATCGATGCACTCGTCCGGGTGGATATACAGCTGATCCTCACCCTCGTAGATGCAGTCGACCGGGCACACATCGACGCACGACTTGTCCTTGACGGAAATGCAAGCTTCAGT
>JAYUWD010000518.1:0-26303 GCA_043753735.1 Gemmatimonadaceae bacterium | reverse complement strand
AGATGGTCAGTGATGCGGCGATGACGGTCGGGAACCTGGATCATCGGGTGGTGGTGGATCAGGCGAAGCCGAACCCGAAGGGGGTGTGCCAGCAGTAGGCGACTCGTTACTCGTCACTCGAACTCACCAGTCTGAACTACTCAGTTTTGAGTGGCGAATTAGAGTTTCGGGTTGCCAATGGAACCGCGGCTTCGAGGACGCGGCGGATATCCGCGGCGATCGAGCTTGATGCCCGCCTGATTTGACTGCGCAGCCCCACCGATCTCCGCTCGGACAATTGTTCCGACACGCCATTGTCCGCGACGGCAAAAGTCTGCTCTCGTTGCCGCACAATGAGCTTTGTGAAATCCTGCATTCGAACACGTTGGCGCTGCGGCACTGCCCCGACAAAACCCGCCCCCCGCGCCTCACTACATTTCACCGCAAGCAGGAACCGGCGACTCGAAACTCGAACTGCAAACTCAAAACTGCAGTCCCGAACTCGAACCTCGCCGCCCGCTCCAATCCCACGCCCTCACTCCACCCCATCCCCATGCTCCGCCTCGGTATCGTCGGCCTCCCCAACGTCGGCAAATCCACCCTCTTCAACGCCCTCACCGCTGCCAAGGCGGAAGCGGCAAACTATCCGTTTTGCACCGTCGAGCCCAATGTGGGAATGGTCGAGGTCCCCGACGATCGGCTAGCCAAGCTCGCGCTGGTCGTGAAGCCCAAGCGCACGGTGCCGGCGGTGGTGCAGTTCGTCGATATCGCGGGCTTGGTGGCGGGTGCGTCTGCCGGTGAAGGGCTGGGAAACAAGTTCCTGCAGAATATCCGCGAGACTGACGCGATCGTGCACGTCGTGCGCTGCTTCGAGGACCCCGACGTCACTCACGTGATGGGTTCACCCGATCCGGCGCGCGATAGGGAAATCATCGAACTCGAGCTGACGCTGAGCGATCTTGTGATCGTCGAAAAGCGCCTTGACAAGGTGAAGCGCGCGGCGCGCACGGGCGACAAGGAATCGCAGCTCGAACTCCCGGCACTCGAGGCGGCCAACGCGGCGCTTTCAGATGGAAAGCCGCTCTGGCGCGCAGGGCTCGACAAGGCGGCGCTGGCTCAGCTATCGGGGATGCAACTGCTCACCGCGAAGCCCGTGCTCTATGCGGCAAACGTTACCGACGCCGAGTTGGCCGGTGACGAAGGCAAGTATCTGCTAGCGCTCCGCGCTGCGGTCGCAGCGAGTGGCGAAAACGCGCAAGTCGTCCCCTTCTCCGCCAAGATCGAGGCTGAGTTGGCAGAGTTGCCGCCGGAAGAGCGGACGGAATTTCTGGCGTCGCTTGGACTGGAGACGGCCGGACTCGATCGCCTGATTCAAGCCGGCTATCACCTGCTCGGATTGCAGACCTATTTCACCGCGGGCGAGCAGGAAGTCCGTGCGTGGACGATCCATCGCGGTGACACCGCGCCGCAGGCTGCAGGCGTCATTCACACCGATTTCGAGCGCGGATTCATACGCGCTGAGACCGCGTCGTTTGCGGACTTCATCGCGTACAACGGATGGAAGACGGCCCGAGAAAAGGGTGCGGTGCGTTCAGAAGGGAAAGAGTACGTCGTGCATGATGGCGATGTGCTGCTCTTCCGCTTCAACGTTTAGGACGCGCGCGCTCTTTGGCCTGACGTTTTCGGGAACCCATTTGTGACGCGCAACGCACTCCGCACCGTGTGGCGACCTTTTTTCATTCGCGCGGTGTATCTGTAGTAACGTCTGTTGCAGAGTGTTCGCGTGAGGGCGCGTCGCGGCTGCAGCACTGTCTCCGATGTATGGCACTGGTGAACCGCAGCATCTTGATGTCGACCTGTTCCGTGCGGGCCCTGCTGATCGGGGGGCTGTTTGTCGCTATGCCCCGTTCGCAAGCTGCGGCCCAGGCAGTCGACTCCTTCAGCTCGGCGTCCATGTCGCCACGCCTTCCATTGGACGCGATGAAGGTGCCCTTTTTTGTAGGCGAGAAACTGGAGTACGACGTGAAGTTTGGCGCGCTCCGGGTCGGCAGTGGCAGTATGGAAGTGCTCGACATTTCCGATGTACGCGGGCGACCCTCGTGGCATACGCTCTTTCGCATCACCGGCAGCATTCCGCTGTACAAGGTGAACGATCGGCAGGAATCGTGGTTTGACGTTACCACGCTTACGTCGCGCCGCTTCCATCAGGACATCGAAGAGGGCAACTACAAGCCAAAGCGGCATTACGAGATGTTCCCCGAGCGGGGGATGTACCGGAAGAACGACGAGCGGGAGGAGCCGACGGTGGCCAACCCGCTCGATGACGGATCGTTCCTGTATTTCATCCGCACCATTCCACTGGACGTGGGCAAGGAATACGCCTTTTCGCGCTACTTCAACCCGGAAGCCAACCCGGTGCGCATCAAGGTGCTCCGGCGGGAAGTGATCGAGACGCCAGCCGGCCGATTTCGGACGCTCGTACTGCAGCCCACGTTCCGCTCCAAGGGGCTGTTCAGTGAGAATGGCAAAGCTGAGGTGTGGGTCAGCGATGATGCCGCGCGGATCGTCGTGCAGCTCAAATCGCGGCTGTCAATTGGATCATTGAACCTCTACCTGAAAAGTCATAACACCAAGGCGGGATTGTAGGGGTTAATCGCTATGCCCTCCCACACCTTGCCCCGCCCGCCCTCCCTCCCCTAGTTTTTGAGGTTCTACCGCGCCGACTTTCTGGCACGGCCCCTCCTCCCGCGGAACGGCACTGCGGGGGGCATCTCAAGTCCATAGGGAGGATTGCCGAGTGGCAAAGCTCAAAATCCGCCGCCTGGCATCGCGGCGGTACGAAGCGGTGTACATCTACGATTCCGCGCTCGAAGATACGACGATCGTGGAAAAGCTCGACAAAGTGCAGGCGCTTCTCGGTCTGACCGAGCCCGCCGAAATCGAGCACTGGGGCCGCCGCGCTCTGGCCTACAAGATCGGTCGTCACGAGAACGGCTACTACATCATCACGCATTTCACCGCCGAGCCAAAGGTGCTCCCCGAGTTCGAGCGCGCCCTCAAGCTCGATGAAGGCGTCGTTCGCTATCTCATTACGCTGCACGAGCACGAACTTGGCGCACCGAAGCTGAGCGACGAAGAGCTGGCTGCCCGTCGTGGGCGCAGCGACGATGACGACGACGACGAGGAATAACCCATGCGCCGACAAAAGAAGCCCTGCCCGATCACCGAAGCGGGTATCCGTTACGTGGACTACAAGGACGATCGCCTCCTTGGTCGCTTCATCACGGACTACGGCAAGATTTTGCCGAGCCGTCTGAGCGGCGTGGACGCGCGTCACCAGCGTCAGCTCTCCAAAGCTGTCAAGAAGGCGCGTTTCCTCGCGCTGCTTCCGTATGTAAAGGGGCAGACAGGCTGATATGACTGGAGCAGTCGCGCCGGAAAACGCCGCGGCTGCTCCGCAAGAGCGAGGGTGGCGATGGTTTGTTGTCGCTCTCATTCTGATGGTACTGATCACGGCCGCGCCAGCGTGGCCTCCTACGCTGGCGTTGGTTGCTGGACTCATTCGCTTCCTGCTTCCCGTCGAACAGTTCGCGCTGCTGGTGCTCGTCTCGATTGCGACCTGCGCGATCGTTGGTTGGTGGAGTGGGGGTCGTCTGGTGTTCGCGCTGGCATGGGTTGGACTCGCGGCAGCCGTTGTCTGGTTTGTCCCGCTTCCTCTCCAAGGCTACGGAGCGTTTGTGCGCGGTTGGGCACTTTCGCTCGGCGCTTCCTTCGGTCTGGTTTGCCTCGCGACCGGTGCTCGGCCCTTTCTCGGTCGAGCGCTCGCAGCGGTGGCGCTGGCGAGTGCCGTCAGTGTGGCCGGTTTCGCCACCCGCAGTCCGGTGGAAGGCGGATCGTTCGACGATGCGACGCGGATGCTTGCCTTCGAGTATCAGCGTCGACTCGGTGAATCGTTAAGTGGGTGGCACAGTCGGACCGACTCGGGAGCGTGGCAAACGTTTTCGCGTCAGATGCCGGAGGCTGCTGCCCGTGCTGATCGGATGGCTACGGTGCTCACCGGACTCGGTGATCCGCAGCAGCCATCCTTCAAGGCGCCACTGTTTCTTCTGTCGCCGGCCTTGCTGGCTCTCGAGTCGCTACTCGCCCTCGGGTTGGGTTGGGCATCGTACCATCGGTTGTCGCGGGTGCGAATCGGACCGCCGCTTGGACAGCTGCGCGACCTTCGCTTCAACGATCAGCTGATCTGGGGATTGGTGGTTGGAGTGACGTTGCTGCTGCTCCCAACGCTTTCAGAGTGGCGTACGCCTGGCGTGAATTTCGTCTGTTTCTTTGGCACGTTGTACGCTTTGCGCGGCGCGGGCGTGTTGACCTGGTGGATCCCTGATCGGACTGCTGTCATCTCGCTCCTCGCCCTGTTGATTCTTATTCCGCTACTCGGCCCTGTCTGGATCCTCGCCGTGCTGTTGGCGACGACCTTCGGACTCGGGCTGGGCGACACGTGGCGCGATTTCCGCGTCGGCACGCGCCGACCGTCGTCGCTCCCCTGATCTTCAACCGGTTCGACCCGGAGTTCTCATGGAAGTCATTCTTCGCAACGCCATCGACAAGCTCGGACATCCGGGTGACATCGTCTCCGTGTCGTCCGGCTACGCCCGCAACTTCCTGCTGCCGCGCGGTTACGCCTACGAGGCCACCGAGGGCAACCGCAAGCGCATCGCGGCCGAAAAGAACCGCCTCGAAGCCGCTGAATCCGAGCGTCGCGATGCGGCTTCTCTGATTGCAGAAAAGCTTGGGGAAGTTTCTGTCACCTTCGCCGCACGCGTCGGCGAAGAAGGCAAACTTTTTGGGTCGGTGACGACGGCGGACATCGCCCACCAGCTCGAAGCGCAAGGCTACAAGATCGAGAAGCGTCAGATCGAGCTCAACGAGCCGATCAAGGCACTCGGTGTCTACCGCGTTGGCATTCGCTTGCATGCCGATGTGAAGCCTGAGATCAAGGTCTGGGTCATCAAGCAGTAGGAAGCTTTGGACCCGTAGGTCCGGACTTACGTTCTCTGTTTGTTCCCGGGGCCGTCGCATCACGCGACGGCCCCGCGTCGTGTTCCGGCGTGCGCGACGCGCAGTTTGCTGTTGTGCGACGCCTGTCGCGGCACATACTGTTTCACAAGTTGATCTGACTGAACATGAGCGGTGAACTGGCGCATCTACAGCGGGTATTACGGCGTAGAACGTCACCTGGCATGTGATTGGCATGTGGTTGGCATGTCACTGGCACATCCCTGCGCCGATTGTGTGATATGTCAGCTTGATCGCCCGTTTTCCCCTCCCTGCCCGTCTGCACATCATGGCCCCTGCCCGCCGCGCTGCCCATCCTGGAGAATCGCTTGCCCGCCAAGCCGCTGAGCTGGCAAGCGAGCTGAAAGCTGCAGATATCGTGGTGCTCGATATGCGCGGTGTGACGGACATGACCGACTTCTTTGTTATTGTCTCGGGAATGTCGGACACACATGTGCGGGCCATTGCCCAACATGTACAGGCAGGGCTCAAGACCGCTGGGGTGTCAACCAAACAGACGGAAGGACTCACACAGGGTCGGTGGGCGTTACTCGACTACATGGACTGCGTGGTGCACGTGTTCCACCCGACGTTGCGACAGTTCTACCAGCTCGAACGGCTGTGGGGCGATGCAACGCCGGTCCAACTCGGGGCTGCCATAGGGGGCATGCAGTGAAGCCGACAGTGGGACGTTTGTCGCGATGGCTGGCAACGTTGGGTCTTGGTGCGGGCGTGCTGGCAGCGCCTCTCGAGGCTCAGGGGTATTTCGGGCAGAATCAGGTCCAATACGATCATCTGCGCTGGCGGGTGATCGAGACCGAACATTTCCTGGTGCATTATTATCCGGAAATCGCTGACGTCGCCCCCGATGCGGCTCGTATGGCTGAACGGTCATACGCGCGCCTCTCTCGACTCATGGCGCATCAGTTCCGCGAAAAGAAGCCGGTGCTGGTCTTTGGGTCTGCGGGAGACTTTGCGCAGAGCAATGTGTTTGGCGATCAAGGCGAAGGCACCGGTGGCGTAACCGATCCTCTGCGGCAGCGCATGGCGCAATTTTTTAGCGGAGACTGGGGCAGCTTCGAGCATGTGCTCCAGCACGAAATGGTGCACGTCTTCCAGTTCGACATCTTCTCGCGCGGTCGCGCCGGCAGTGGGTTGCAAAATCTGGCGATGGTCAACCCACCGCTTTGGTTCATCGAAGGGCTGGCCGAATACTTTTCGATCGGCGACAAGCACCCGTGGACCGACGCGTGGGTTCGAGACGCTGTCGTGAATGGCACGTTGCCCAGCATCCAGATGATGACGGAGCGCCCGGACAAGTACTTCCCATATCGCTATGGGTTGTCCGTGTGGCAGTACGTCGGCGCGCGGTGGGGCGACGAAGTCATCGGGGAAATCATGAATGCCGTACCGAGTCTCGGACTCGATCGCGCATTCCGCCGTGAAATCGGTATGACGCTCGACGAGTTGAGCGAGGAGTGGAAGCAGGCCATGTCGGCGAAGTATCTGCCGATCATCGCCGACTTGCAGCGGCCGCGTGCGTTCGCCGAACCACTGCTTTCGCAGCGGCGGTCGGGGAGCATCTCGAATCTGTTTGTCGCGCCCGCGCTTTCACCCGACGGCAAGTACATCTCCTACATCGCGTATGGCTCCCTGCTCAGGGGTGAAGTTTTCCCCGAGCTGTATCTGGCCAATGCGCAAACTGGCAAGCGTATTAAACGCCTCGTCAAGACCACAACCAATCCCGACTTCGAACAGCTGCGTTTCATCTATTCGCAGCCCGAGTTTTCGCCCGACGGCAAGCTGCTCGCGTTTGCTGGACAACGGAGCGGGCGCGACGTGCTGTACGTGATGAATGTGGAATCGCGCGATATCGTGAAACGATTCGACGTGCAGCTTGAACAGGTGCTGAGCCCCACGTTCTCGCCCGACGGCCGCAAGATCATTTTCAGCGGCATGAAGCATGGTATCAGCGACCTGTACATGGTCTCGCTCGATGTGCCGGGGGTGCAGCAACTCACGAAGGACATGCACGGTGATCTGCAGCCGCAGTGGTCGCCCGATGGGAAGACGATCGCGTTTGCCAGCGACCGCGGCGACGATACCGACTTCTCGATCCTCAAGATCGGCAAGATGAAGATCTGTCTTTATGACATGGAGACGGGCAAAGTTGAAGTGCTCCCGGGTCAGGCTGGACTGAACATCAATCCGCAATGGGCACCGGATGGCAAGAGTATCGCCTACCTCTCCGATCGTACTGGCATCTCGAATCTCTACCTGTACGAGACTGGCCCCAAGCTGCACTACCAGCTGACAAATGTTGCGGGCGCGATCAACGCCGTCGCCGAAAATTCACCGGCGATCACCTGGGCCCACGGCGCGGACCTGCTCGCGTTCGTGTACTACGAGAAGGGCGAGCACGCGATCTGGAAGATTTCAAATCCGCGTTCACTCAAGCGTGAGCCGTTCAAGCCACGCCTCCCCAATGCGCTCGTTGCGCAGGTGCCGGGTGCCCCGCCCGTCATGGCTGCGCCAACCGCGCCGGTGCCTCCGGCAGACCCCACTGCACACCTCGCGCGAGGCACGGTTCGCGACACGGCTGCATCGCGGCAGTCGTTTTATCGTCCGCAGAATTCAGAGCTTGCACGCACCTCAGGCAACTTGCCGCAGGTGACACTCGCCCGGATGTCCGAACAGATCAGTGTACGCGCGATGATGGACAGCTTCGACTTCAACCTTCCGGACACGACGCGCTTTCGCGATACACGCTACAAGGTGCGCTTCACACCGGAGTACATCGCACAGCCGAACATCGGCTATCAGCAGGGTGGCTTCGGCCAAGGCACCTACGGCGGTACCACGATTGTTTTGAGTGATCTGCTGGGTGATCACCGGCTCGCAATCTCAGGGGCGATCAACGGTCAATTAAGCGATGCGCAGGTTTTCGTCGGCTACACCAGTCTTGGGCGGCGGCTTCAGTACACCACCGGCGTGACGCAGCAGCCGGTCTATCTGCTGTCGAACGCAACGCAGACACCGGTCGGCAACAACCAGTTCGCGCAGACTCAGGAGATCAATCGGCTCGTGCTGCGCGAGGTATTTGCAACGGCGCTCTATCCGTTGAATCGGTTCACGCGGTTCGAAATGGGCGCGCGATTCGAGAATGTGGACCAGCAGGTGTTCCCGTTCACACGCGTCGTCGACTACACGTTCGGCTACGCAACCAACTACGAACGCGGCGCCACGCGAAACGTCGCGTCGGCCAACTGGGTCTCGCCCTATGTCGCGTGGGTGACTGACAATACACTGGTCGGCCTTACCGGTCCGATCTCCGGCAAACGAGTGCGTTTGCAGGTTGAGCCCAATATCGGCACGTGGCAGTGGACCGAATATCTCGCTGATGCTCGCTCGTACATTCCGATCCTGTTCAACTACGTCACCTTTGCCACGCGCTTCACCAGCAACATGGCGGTGGGCAAGGATGAGAGTCGATTTCCGAAGTGGCTAGGACGCCCGGACTATATTCGCGGCTACAACCGCGAAGACCTGAGCAACGTGCGGTGCAGCGGGTTGCCAACTGACACTAACTCGCAGTGCAACACGGTCGAAACGATTGGAAGCCGCGTGGCCTTTGCAAACGCCGAGTTGCGCTTTCCGATCATTCGTCGCGCGGAATTCAGCTTTCTGCCCATTGGATTGCCACCGCTTGACGGCCTCATTTTTTATGACGCCGGTGTTGCGTGGTCTCAGGGGCAAAAAGTGACGTTGTCGCAGCCTTCCACCTACGACTTCTCCAAACAGCGCGCACTGCTGCGCAGTTATGGCTACGGTTTCCGCCTCAACCTGTTCGGCATCGCGATCGTGCGCTGGGATTGGGCAGTGCCGGCAAGCCGTCCGAACGCCAAGGGTTTCGGGACGTGGTTTTTCGGAGCGAGCTACTGACGAATCGCCGACACGCAGCTTCGCGTAGCGTCAAAGCGCACGCAACCATAGGCGATCGTCCACCTTGTGTTTCGGACCATTCGACCGACGCCGATTCGCTCGGTCGTCATTGCGCCCAGCCCTCTCCATCCGCCCCCTCCCCGCATTGGCCGTCGACGGGTACTTTACGCCCGTGCGCACGCTCTCCGCGACGGCGCTCGTGCTCCTCGCGTGCGGCTTTGCTGGCGGCTGTGCCGATAGCTCGTCCCGCCCTGTTGGAGCCGGCGCCCCTCCCAGCATTCCCGGTGGTCCTGACCCCGTCGTCCTGCGCGTTTCGCGCAACGGCGGGACGGTGTTGGCGTACGCCTACCCGTCACTTGATTCGGTGCTCTGGCGCTCGAGCAGCAAGGCTCCATCACTCAGCCAGATCCTCGCCTTCGGAGCTGAAGATGGGTACCTCGCGGCTGTAGACGCCGGCGGAGCACCAGTCCGAGTAGACCTCCGTCAGGGGTCCATTACCAGAGAACGAAAGGACACGCTGACCACTGTTTCGTCCGTTGACGGCTCCGCGGTCTACGCGATCACTCGGGCCGGCGACCTGACACGGTTTACGCCCAGTGGCGGCGACTGGAGATTTCGTCCGCCGCTGCCTGCGTCAGCGCTTTTTGCACAAGCCGACGGATCACTGATTGTCGCAGGCGTCCGAAACAAGCGCGTGGTCGTGTGGCGCGTGCGTCCACCGGGCCAAACCGTCGCGGACAGCCTGTCGTTTGATGTAGGCGGCGAACCCGCTCAACTCGCCAGCACTCTCGCTGCCACTTCGGGGACGGTCGGTGATCGCATCTTCTTTGGTGCTCACGAGTCGGTCATTGTCGTGCGCACGCGCGATATGCGTAAAGCGCTTGAAGTGGACCTTGGCGATCCGGTCGTTTCCATCGCCGCAACCCCGAGTGGCGACCGCCTGTTCGTCGCGCTGAAAGAACAGAAGACGATTTCCATCATCGATCGATTTGAAGAAGGGCTGAGCGGCAAGATTCGACTTCCGTCGCCACCCACTGAACTACGCATGGACCCGCTAGGGCGGGTGCTGCTTGCGCGCGGCGCGGGCGATAGCGTTTTCGTTGTCAGTCTCGGCAGCGACAAGCTGCAGGGCATTGTGCAGAGCGCGTGGCGCGGCGATCTGCCACTCGTACTTCCTGACGGTTCGATCGCTGTGGCGCATGGAGACAACGTGGTGTTGGCCAATCCGGGGACGCTCGCCGAAGGTCGCAAGATTGCCGGGGGCGCAAAGGATTTCTGGTACTCGCTGCGGTGGAACGGTTTCCGTCCACGCGCCGCCGGTCTCGACGAACCGGTACGCTTTCGTACCAGCGCTCCGCGCGAACCGTCCGACACTGACAGTGCGATGATTCGCGATTCGGCTGCGCCGCCGCCTGACGCTGCGCCGCCGTCGCGCGCCGAGCGCAACGATCTGCAACTCCCAATGCGCACCGACACCAACACGTCGCCTGGCTTTACAGTATCCTTCGCTGCCGTGCTCGATGAAAGACAGGCACGTTCACTCGCTTCCAAGATTCGGGTCGATGGACAGGTTCCCCGCATCACGACCTCGGAGCGCGCGGGAAAAACGCTCTATCGTGTTGTGCTCGGCCCGTATCCTACGCACGATGAAGCGGAGCGCGTGGGTCGAGCGTCCGCGCAAAGCTATTGGATTTTCAGAGGCGCACCGTGACCGGTATTTCACCAGCTGCTCCCAACTCATGGGAGAATGAAGGGCAGCGTCTCGCGCCACTGCTCGACGGCGTGAACGCGGCAGTCATTGCCGGAACCGATCCCGTCGCCGCGGCGTCAGTCGCGATCGGGATCGCTCGCGTACATGGAGCACGGCGTCGCGTCGCGATCGCGGACCTGGTCGGGGAGGTTCCGCCACTGCAATCACTCGTCACCGGCGACGACCCGCATGGAATCGCAGACAGCTTTCTTTACGGCGTCTCGCTGAACAAGATTGCGCGCGCCGTGAACGAATCCGGGAACGTGTTCGTGATGCCGAGTGGGACTGAAGCGGTCGCGCACGACGCGGTGTACGCGAACGATCGCTGGCGCCGCCTTGCCGCAGGCTTTCACCAGGTGGGCGCGCTTCTGCTTGTTGTCGCCGTGCCGGGAACACCGGGCTTCGCGGAGCTGTGCAGATACATCGGCGCGTTGATGCCTGTGGGGGATACCGCGTTTCCGTTCCCGTACGACGTGCCCATCATCGCGCCTCCGCCTCCGCCTGCCGCGCCGCCGCCATCGCCTCCGCTCGCAAGTGCCGCGCGTGCCCGCGCAGCGGCCAGCGACAGTGCAGAGCAGCGACGTATGAGGCTGGTCGCGTTTTTTGTGGCCCTCGGCGCGGTCGCCGTCGCCGTCGGCGCATTCTGGCCACAAATCAAGACCCGTCTACCCGCGCAGCTGACGGCGCTGATGTCGGGCCCCGCGCTGGATACGACGCAACTGCTGGTGCCGCCGCAGAAAATGGATTCGGTCTCGCGCGACAGTTTGAGACGTGATACGTCATCCGCCGATTCGGCACTGTTGCGTGCTGGTATCGGCGTTCGTGACAGTGCCGCGAACAAGCCTGCAACGCCGCCCCTCCAGATTGCCAACGCGGCCGATTCATCCACCGCGGCACGTTACTCGATCTATGTCGCCCAGGCGAACACGCGAGAAGCCGCGATGCCTGACGCGCGCGTGAAGGCATTGCCGGCGGTTGCGATGTCACCGGTTCCGGAAGGTACCGAACAGTGGTTCCGTGTCACCGTCGGCGCATCCACATCGCGCAGCGGCGCCGAAGCGCAGTTGGCAAAATTGCGCAGCGACAAAATCATCGGCGCGGGCAGCATACTCAGTGTGCCATTCGCACTCCGACTTGAAACAGGTGTGCCATTGGGCACAGTGAATGCACGTCTCGCCCAGTTCGCCAGACGTGGCCTGATGCCGTATGCATTGCAGCAAGCGGACGGAAGCGCCACGCTTTACACCGGTGCTTTCGAAACGCCAGTTCAGGCGACGACGCTTGCAGATTCCTTGCGCGCCCTCGGCATCACGCCGGTGCTCGCTTACCGAACGGGGAGAACGTTTTAGTGCGGCTCACGAAGCTCGAGATTCATGGATTCAAGGCGTTCGCCGATCACACAGAGTTTCTGTTTGAACGTGGTGTGACGGCGATTGTCGGACCCAATGGGAGCGGCAAGTCCAACGTTTCCGACGCGGTACGCTGGGTGCTCGGCGAACAGCGCGCACGCGCAATGCGTGGGGCGAAGATGGAAGACGTCATATTCCACGGCTCGTCGGCACGGAAGCAAGTGAACATGGCGGAGGTGTCGCTCCACTTCGAGAACAACGACGGCGAACTGCCGGTCCCGTTCAAGGAAGTGGTTCTGACACGGCGGCTGATGCGTTCGGGTGAAAGCGAGTATCTGCTGAATCGCGCACCGTGCCGCCTGCGCGATATTCAGGATCTCGTGCGTGGTACCGGCCTTGGTGCCGACTCAGGCGTAGTCATCGAGAGTCGGATGATCGACGCGCTGTTGTCCGATCGTCCTGACGACCGTCGCGAACTGTTCGAAGAAGCCGCGGGCGTTGGACTGTATCGCGATCGTCGTCGCAGCGCGGAACGGCGTCTCGACGAAACGTCGGTCGACCTTGCGCGTCTCGACGACTTGATCGCCGAGGTGCAGAGTCAGGTGCGATCGCTCGCACGTCAGCGTCGCCGTGCCGAACGTCACGCCGAGCTGACGTCACGTCGCTTTGCAGTCGAACTGTCGCTGGCGACGCGCGAGATGGCTGCGTGGCGCGATGAGCTTAGCGCGCTCGATACGCGACTCGAAGAGTTGCGCGCCGAGGTGCCCGGGGCCGAAGAAACGATTCACAACGCAGAGGCAGCGCGTGAAGGCGCTCACAGCGCGCGCGCCGCCGCAGAGGCGAGCCGCCTCGAACTCGCCCGCCTCGCATCCGAGCAGCGGGACAAGACACAGCGCCTCGAGCGTGAGCTTGCGGTCGCGGAGGAACGTCAGCGCAGCACAATGCAACGCCGCCAGCGCGCCGAAGAAGAACGTCGTGAGAACGAAGCGTTTGGCCAGCGGCTGCGCGAAGATCGGGAGCGCGCAGTCACCGATCGTGCAACGCTGGAGCGCGAACTCTCCGAAGCCGGTGAAGCGCTGCAGCAACGCATCAGCGTTGAACAGACGACGCGTGAAGCGGTCCAGCGTGCACGCGCTGTGCTCGATCAGCTCGAGCGTCAGGTACGCGAGCATCGCGACCAGGCGCGCCGTCTCGAACTCGATCGCGACGGTGCGGGGCGCGAGTTTGCGGAAACGCAGCAGCGGCGCGAAGCGCTCGAGCATGAGCGTGAGCAACTGTCCAACGCGTTCGCTACCATCGAACGTGAACTCGTTGCGGCGGCAGAACTCGTCTCGCTCACGCAGGCCGATGCACAGGACGCACTGCATGCGCTCGAGGGCGGGCGTCTCGCTGCGGCCTCCGCGCGCACCGCCGACTCAGATGCGCGCAGCGCACTTGCAACCATCGTGCAGCAGCGTACCGCGCTCGAAGGCCGAGTGCATGCACTCGAGGCATTGGAGCGCGAACGGGTCGGTCTTGCACCGTCTGCGGCAAAGTTGCTCAAAGAACGCGAGCGTTTCGGCGCTGGTGCGATCCTTGGACCGCTCACCGACTTCCTCACGGCCGACGGTGATGCCGCAAAGCTTGTCGAGCGCTATCTCGGCGCGACGATGCACGCCATTGTCGTGCGCGACGCCGACGCAGCAGCCTCGATTCGCAAGTGGCACGCAGAGACGCAGCCCGGTCCACTGTTGCTGTTGCCTGTTGATGTCGTTGCCGAACTCGGCGTCGACACCGACGCACTGGCCACGCGCGTGCAGGCAACCGGCCCCGGCGTGTCGTGGGTGCGAGCGCTTTTGGGCAAGGTGCGCACGATCGATGCAGGGGAAGCATTTGTCGACGAACGCGGCGCGGTATTCCTGCCCGGCACCGCAAGCGGTCCTGGCCCGCTGCAGCGTCGCGCCGAGTTAACACGCCTTGAGTCCGAGCTCGCGGCCGCAGACATCCGTGGACAAGAGGCACAGGGCGCCGCAGAAGATGCACGTGTCGCACTGGGCGAGGCGGAACGCGCACAACAGGCCGCGACCGAAACATCAAATCGCGCACAGCAGGAAGCCCGTCGGGCCAACGAAGTACACACCGAGGTCGGACGTCGTCGTGAGCGGGCCGAGCGGGAGTTGCAGCAGTCGAGCGCACTCGCCGAACGCCTGATGGCACGAGTGCAGGAGCTTGAGGCACGCGCTGCGCAGCTGACCGCGCAGGTGGTCGCGTTGCATGCACGCGCTGGCGAAGCCGACAGCGCAATCACCGACGCACGCGAAGAACTGACCGACGCCGATCGCGAGCAGGAGCAGGCGCGCGAAGCACGCGCATCGTGTCAGGTTACGCAGGCACAGGCGCAGGCGAGGCTGTCGGTCGCTATCGATCGCGAGAAGCGTCTGCTCGAAGAAGACTCGACGGCGGCCGCGCGCCTGGAATCGTTGGCGAGGGAGCTGTCGACGCTTTCGACGGCCGATCAGGAACTCGCCCAGCAGTTGGCCGCATGGCGCACGGAGATGGAAACGCAGCAAAAGTCTTTGGGCGATGCAGACGGTCGATTGGCCGACGCTGAACGTGCGGTTGCCGCATCGACTGCTGCACTTGATGGCGCTGAAGCGATGCTTGATGAGGCGCGGCGTCGTTCGGGTGCGTTGGGCCAGCAGTTGCACGGTGCACAGCTGCGTCACACTGAGCTTTCCGGACGTCGCGAGGCAATTCGTCAACGTCTCGAAACCGAATGGCGCCGTTCACTCGAAGATCTGCTCGGTGGCTTTGAAGAGCTGGATGTCGAGACTGACGCGTTGCGCACTGAAGCGACGCAGCTGCGCGAATCGCTCGACGAGTTGGGGCCGGTCAATCCCCTCGCGATCGAGGAGCACGAAGAAGAGCAGCGTCGCCTCGAATTCCTCACGAGTCAGCGCAACGATCTCGTGGCAGCCAAGCAGTCATTGCACCAAGCCATTCGCGAGATCGACAGCACAGCACGCGAACTCTTTCTGATCACCTTTTCGCAGGTTCGTGAGAACTTCCGCCAAATCTTCTTGACGCTTTTTGGTGGTGGTGAGTGCGATTTGCGGCTCGAAAATCCCGACGCGCCGCTGGACTGCGACATCGAAATCCACGCTTCCCCACGCGGCAAGAAGACGCAGCGCATTCACCTGCTGTCGAGCGGAGAACGCGCACTCGTCGCGCTCTCGCTGCTCTTTGGCATTTTCCTCACCAAGCCGAGCCCCTTCTGTCTGCTCGACGAAGTGGACGCACCGCTCGACGACCAAAACATCGGACGTTTTGTGAAGATGTTGAATCAGTTCAAGTCGCGCACCCAGTTCATCGTCATCACGCACAATCCGCGTACGACGACTGAAGCGGCCGATGCGGTGTATGGTGTGACCATGCAAGAACCCGGTGTGTCGTCAATCGTAAGCGTGCGTCTGCGCGGTGGCCCGGTCATCGACGAAGGTCTTCCATCGTCGCTCGGCGCGGCAGATGGCGAGATCGACGGGCATTTGTCCAACGAGAACGTCGTGGTCGATGACGAGACGGATCGCGAGTCTGCACCCGCGTAGGCGACTCGTGTTTCCGCTGTGTCGCTGGCGTCGGATTTCGCTGTGGCTCTGCATGGTGGCGATGCTGCCGCTCACGCGTGCGTGGGCGCAAACCGTCGTGCTCACCGGACCACCGGAGACCGTCCTTACCACCGTCACGCCTTCGTTGACGGTGCGGGCGTTGGGTTTTGCGCTCGCGCGGCCACTCCGTATTTCAATCCAAGCCGCAACGACGCCCGACTTTTCGAGTTCTGTTGTGCTCGACTCGGTTTTCATCAGCAATGACAGCATCGCCACCGTGCAGATCACTCGTCCATTGCCGAGTGACGGGACGGTGTATTTGCGTGCAATCGTGGAGCCGCCAATAGGTTTTCCGGTCACGTCGGCAACGCTCGGACCCAAACGTGTGCCTCCGTGGCTGACGCTGATCACGCCGAATTCGGCGAATGGCGACATCTTCAACATCCGACAGCCACTCTTCGTCTGGCGAAGCGCGCCCGTGCACCCATCGACTGGTGGGTGGACGTACGAGCTGGAAATATCGACGAAGGGCGGCACTGAAGTGGCCGCAGCTGGGCTGCGCGACACGACGTTTCGGCCGAGCACCAATCTGCAGGCAAATACGCCATACCTGTGGAGTTTGCGGGCGACGCTCGGCACGGGCGCAACGGTTCGTCTTTCCAGTGCGGCCACGTTCCAGATTATCGATCCGCTGTTGCCTACAACGACGATCTTTTATCAGAATTTCCCCAATCCATTTCCGTCGGCGACGTCGTTCACCACTTGCTTCTGGTTTGACCTGGGTGACCAGGGTGGACGCGTTGCGATCGATGTGCTCGACGCGCGTGGCAACTTTGTGAAAAGCGTGGTTACCGCCTCCGATGCGACGGTCAGTTTCGCGGCAGGACGGTATGGGCGTGGCGCGCCGGGCGCTGGAAGTAATTGCGACAACCGGTTCGCGTGGGACGGCACTGGTGCCGACGGACGCGTCGTCGCGCCGGGGGTGTATCTGGTGCGATTCCGAGTGGGCAACGAGCCACCGATTTTTCGTAAGGCGTTGTTCCGACCCCGATAGATTTTTGCCATGCGCTTGACCACCATCGGCACCGGAACCGCTGCCCCGCACGCGACGCGCGTCGCTGCGGCACATCTCGTCGAAACGGGCGACGTGCGTCTGCTGCTCGATTGCGGTGGTGGCGCTGTCCATCGCATGGCGGCATTGGGGGTCGAATGGTCGACGATCACCCACGTCGCCATCACGCACTTCCACGCCGATCACATCGCCGACCTCCCGATGCTGCTGATGGGGTGGCAATGGGGTCAGCTGCCCGCGCGCAGTGAACCGGCCATGCTGATCGGCCCTGTCGGGACAATCGCGCTGCTGGAGAGAATGGCGGCTGTCTATGGCGCCTGGATGCTGGCTCCAGGCTTCCCGCTTAGCATCGTCGAAATCACTCCTGACGTACCGATCACGCTTGCAGAGGGCGTCGCTCTGCGCGCGCAACCGGTACCGCACACGTTGGAGAGCATTGCATATTCCATCAGCGACGGGAAAACAAATCTCGTGTATACCGGAGACACCGGAGACGACGAGGCGTTGGCACTGTGGGCGACTGGCTGCGATTTGTTGCTGGCCGAGTGCTCGCTTCCCGATGCTATGGCTATCCGTGAGCATCTGACTCCACGGCAGGTCGGCGCGCTTGCGTCGCGCGCCCAGGCAAAGCGCCTGGTGTTGACGCATTTCTATCCGCCCGTTGAGATGATTGATATCATCGCGGCAGTGGCGGAATGCTACGCCGGGCCGACAGTCCTCGCGACTGACGGCTGGTTCATCGAATTCTGAATTACTGAGGACGTGCCATGCTGGTCGTGATGCAGCCAAAAGCGAGTGACGCCGATATCCAGCGCGTGTGCGATGAAATCGTGCGCCAGGGATTCAAGCCCATGCCGATGCCCGGTGAAACGCGCATGGCGATCGGACTCCTCGGCGACGACTCGCAGATCGATTGGGGACACATCGAAGCACTCCCGTCGGTCAGCAGCGTCCTCATCGTGCAGAAGCCGTATCGTCAGGCCGCGCGAGAGTGGAAAAACGAATCGACGATCGTCGAGATCGCACCGGGGGTGCGCGTCGGTGGTGACGAGATCGTCGTGTTCGCGGGCCCCTGCTCCGTCGAAAGCGAGGAGCAGATTCTTGCCTCGGCGCGTGCGGTGCGCGCGGGTGGTGCGACGGCGTTGCGCGGCGGCGCGTTCAAGCCTCGTTCATCGCCGTACGCGTTTCAGGGCATGGGCAAGCGGGGACTGGAGCTGCTCGCGCTCGCACGTGAAGTGACGGGACTGGCGATCGTCACCGAAGCGATGGACGAAACCGGCGCAGATCTCGTTGCCGAATACGCCGATTGCATTCAGATCGGCGCGCGCAACATGCAGAACTATTCGCTGCTGCGACATGTCGGAAAGATCGGCAAGCCTGTGTTGCTCAAGCGCGGCATGGCCGCAACCATCAACGATCTGCTGCTCAGTGCAGAGTACATTCTGGCGGAGGGAAACCCGCACGTGATCTTGTGCGAGCGTGGAGTGCGAACCTTCGATTCGGCGACGCGCAATCTGTTTGATCTCACCGCAATTCCCGTTGTGCACAAGCTGTCGCACCTACCGATCGTGGCGGACCCGAGTCATGGCACCGGCCTGCGCGACAAGGTCACACCGATGGCGCGTGCTGCCGTTGCTGCAGGGGCGGATGGTATTCTCGTGGAAGTTCATCCGACGCCAGACCAGGCCCTCAGCGATGGTGCGCAGTCGCTGTATCCCGAGCAGTTCACCGAACTGGTAAAGCAGCTCAAGGCGATCGCGAGTGCAATTGGACGAGAGATCGCGCCGCCGCCGCCGGCTCCGTAACGGCACCGCGATTCGTGCGCGGGGTATTTGCTAGCATGCCACAACACTTCAAGCACGCACGGGCCACCTGCCACGCTGCACAACCACAAAGTTGGCAGTGGTGGATGGGAGTTTCGCGTTTCCATTTTTCGCACGCCGCGTTCTGCGTCGTTCTGTCGAGCACCGTTGGTACTGCCCTCGGTGCCCAGACCGCCGACGCCGCGTACGATCGCGTGGCGAAAGCGTGGGCAGCAACCAAATCTCTCGAAGCCCAGTTCGAGCAGAAGATCACCAATCCGCTGCTGGGCCGCACCGCGACATCGCGGGGGCTATTTCAGCAGCAGCGACCGGGAAAGGTGTCCATCACATTCACCGATCCGGTGGGTGATCGGATTGTTGGTGATGGGAAGTCGCTCTGGGTCTACTTGCCGAGCAGCACGCCTGGCCAAGTGCTAAAACTTCCCGCCAACGCCGATGGCGCCATCATCGCGGACTTGCTTGGCGAACTGCTCGAAGCGCCGCGTAAATCCTTCACGATTTCGGGCGGCGATGCAGCGACGATCGAGGGGCGCGCAACACATCGTGTGCAGCTCGTTCCCAAGTCGCCGGGTAGGGCGCCGTTTCAGCGCGCGACGCTCTGGCTCGACGACAAGGAGCCGCGACCCATTCGCGTGCAGCTTGTGGATGCGCAGGGCGTCGATCGGACCATAACGCTGACGACATGGACGCCGGGTGCAACGTTGCCGCGCGAGGCGTTCAAGTTTGCGGTGCCCAAAGGGGCCAAGGTCGTCACCAAAATCCCAGGGACGTAGGCGGACTTCAAACGCGTCACTCGAACTGCAAACTCGAAACTGAGTAGTTCAGCGTGATAGCTTCCAGTCACTGGTTTCGAGTATGCTGGGGCGATGTCGGAACCTCCAACGTCTTCTGTTGCTCAAGCCTCGCGAACACATCGCGCGGTGTGTGCGAGCCCTGCATCAACGTCACTGCACGCTGCAGCGCCACGTCGTCCTGGGCGCGACGCAGAAACTCCGCCTCGGGGCCGAACGCAACGCGAGTCATCTCGTAACCCAGCGAACGCGCAATCCATGGCGACGCTGTGTTGAAGATGTGACGGTCTGGGGCCACGGCGCGCGTTTGAAGATCCTTGTACAACGCATCGAGCATGGTTGGCGTGACCGGATCGCTGGCCGACTTCATAGTCCGCTTCATCTGCCCCGCCAGCTTGGCTAGCGCGTCGCGATACGCACCAAGGTGCTTTCCCATCGCGCGTGCCAGCGCCTGCACCGGAACTGGGGTGATCGTGTCGCCGGCGATGACGTCGGGTGTGATGCCGCCACCGCCGAGCACTGAACGTCCCGCATCCGTGCGAAAGCGCGGGCGACTGGTGTCGGAGGGCAATGCAACACCATTGCTGTCCGTCCGCTCATCGTCGCGGTCGCGAGGGGCCGGTTTGGTGATACTGCGTCCGACAGGTGTGTACCACCGCGCCGTTGTGAGCCGCAGTGCGCCGCCCGAAACGAGCGGGTACACGTTTTGTGCGCTGCCTTTGCCGAACGACGTCGTTCCCAACACCAGCGCACGATCATGGTCCTGCAACGCACCGGCGACGATCTCGGAGGCGCTGGCACTGCCTCGATCCACGAGCACCGTGATGGGCAGTGTCGGCCAGCGTTGCGGATCGCGATCGGTGAACGTTTGCGGCACCGATCCAGGTCGAGCACGCAGTTGCACAATGCTCTGCCCTGGATCAAGAAAGAGGTCGGCCACGGCCACGCCCTGCTCCAACAGTCCGCCAGGATTGCCGCGCAGGTCGATCACGAGCGAACGCGCACCTGCGCGGACGAGCGAATCAACGGCTGACTGCAGTTCCGTGGTGGTTTGGCTGCTGAACACTTTGACGTCGGCGTAACCGACGGAACCGGCAAGCATCGCCACGTGCGGAACGGCCCGCAGATGCACCGTATCTCGCTGCACCGAAATGACAAGATGTTGATCGCCTCGCTCGATGGTGAGAGCGACCCGCGAACCAGGAGGACCACGCAATGCCTTGGAGGCATCTTCGCGGCTCCAACCCTTGGTCGGATCGGCGCCGACCTGCACGATGCGGTCACCGGCAAGCAAACCAGCGCGATGCGATGGGCCACCCGGGATCGCTTCGATCACGGTCGGCCAGCCGTCGCGCACGTCCATCTGCAACCCGACGCCCGCATACGTACCGCTGATCTGCTCGTTCAATCGCTTGAGCCGATCGTCCGCCAGAAACGTCGTGTAAGGATCTTTCAGCTCGTGCAACAGCCCAACGACAGCCTTGTTGTAGATCGTATCAGCAGCGAGCGAGTCGACGTAGCTGCGAGTGATCGCAGCGAGAACCTGATCGAACAGATGTGCACCCGCGACGGGCTGTCGAGCTTTGACGACGCCTTTGGTCAGATCGCGCCCCGCCCACCAGCCCCCCACTGAGAGCACCCCGACAAATAGCACACCCGCGACGATGCCGCGTGACCGGCGACGCGACGATCGCGGTGTGTCCGGCAGTTCCTCAGACATGCGTTGCGCTCCCTCGCGTGAACCCACTCATGCCATCTTGCCCCGCCGCGCCGAGTGTGGCGAAACGCGAGGGCCAACGCTCGGCGAGACGTGCGACTGACCGCGCCGTCACGTCATCCACCGAGCCATTCGCGTCGACCGTCACCACTGCGCCAATCTCCGGATACTGCGCCTGCCATTCGGGTTCAGTGGCGGCGATGAACGCACGTGTGACGCGATCGTGAAATGCGACCGACTCGCGTTCCATCCGGTCGGCAGAACCGCGCGAGTGCATGCGGGCGAGCGAATCATCCAGGGACATCGAAAGGAGCAGCGTGAGATCCGGCGCCAAGCCACCAGTCGCCAATTGATTGGACGCACGGAGGGCCTCAAGGGCAAGCCCTCGCCCCGCCCCCTGGTACGCGTAGGTCGACAGCAGAAACCGATCGACCAGCACCAGCGCACCACGCGCAAGCGCCGGTCGAATCACCTGCCCCACCAACTCGGCACGCGATGCTGCGAACAGCAACGCTTCCGTTTCTGGCGCCAGGGTGGCGTCGGGATCGAGCAACACCCCACGCAGCACGTCGCCCGCAGGCGTGCCGCCGGGTTCGCGCAACGCCTCAACGTCGTGACCGGCTTGGGTCAACAGCGTGGACAGACGGTTCCACTGCGTCGTCTTGCCAACCCCTTCTCCGCCCTCAAGGACGAGAAACAAACCAGCTTCGGTCATCGGTGTGTTGGTGTCCGCGCGCGTATTGCTGCGATCAGCCGAGAATGATCTGACTGGTCGCCCCAGCCCGGATGCCATCGGCGATCCAAGTGTTCACGCGCAACATCAACTTGTCGAAATTGTCCTGCGCGGCAATCGCGCTCTGGTATGACGCGTTGGTCTGCACCTGTTGCAGTAGTGCGTCGAGCTGCTGTTCCATTTCAACCGTCGGCTCCTGACCACGATCGATCATCGCCTGTGCTTCGGTACGAATGGTTTCCATCTGACGCAGCACAACCGACGCATCGCGATCGGAGTTCAGTGCTTCGCTGGAGCGCTTGACGGCCTTGTACTCTGAACTCTGACCGATCGTCCGTCCAAGATCCTTCGCTTTATCTTCGAGCATGATACCGGCCTCTCATCCGGATGCAGTAGTCGACGCAGTGGTGGACGCGGAATGTGTAGCTGACGGTGCGGCGGATTGTGTTGCGCTGATGGCGCTTGCCTGCGGCGAATTTCTTGCCACCAGCACACGCTCCCTACCACTCAAATCGCGGACGAGTCTTACGCTGTCAAAGCCTCGCGCCGCCGCACGCTCGGCCGTCAGTTGCGCACGCCTCGCGTCTACCTCGAATACCAACCAGCCATCGGGCTCGAGATAGTGCGTGGCACTGGCCAAGAGTGCGTCATAGCGCGCCATGCCACCTTCGGCAGCAAACAGAGCCGTTGCCGGCTCCCAGTCGCGTACGCTCGCCGCCAATGATTCGGCCTCTCCGTACGCAATGTAGGGGGGGTTCGAGACAATCACACGGGCGATTACCCCGCCAAGTGGTGCAAGGTCAGCGCCTGCACGGAATTCGACAGGAGCGGCTCCGCGTGGAAGCCGACTGACGTTGGCGCATGCAACAGCCAGCGCATCACTCGACACGTCGGTGGCGATGACCAGGTCGAATGCCCCCTCGGCGGCAAGCGACAGCGCAATCGCACCGGAGCCGGTGCCGATATCGACGGCAACGCCGCCGGGCCGCGAGGCGACGAGGCGCAACACTTCTTCGACCACAACCTCAGTCTCAGGACGCGGGATGAGCACGCGTTGATCGACGGCAAGGACGAGATGGCGAAACGCCGCGTTGCCGGTGCAGTAGGCCAACGGCTCCCCGCGAACGCGTCGCGCGACCGCGGAGAGAATGCGATCACGCGTGGGGTGTGGTAGCGTCCGGTCGATCGATCGCGCCAACTCTCCCGGCGCGACGTCGAGCACCGATGCCACCAACAATCGCGCTTCACGAACGGCATCGGCACGCGTCTCCGCATCAAGCACCGGCGACGACTGCAACTGCTGCGCGATGGTGATGAGCAGTGCCCGCACGTCAGCCGCTCAGCTGCTCTTCCGCGTTCGCGAGTGCGAGCGCATCGAGGAATTGCGACAGATCGCCATTCATCACCCGATCGATGTCATACAACGTCACACCGACGCGATGATCGGTGACACGACCCTGCGGGTAGTTGTAGGTGCGAATCTTTGCCGATCGGTCGCCCGTTGACACCTGCGAGCGCCGCATGCGGGAACGTTCTGATTCCTGCTCTGACAACCGCAGATCGAGCAGACGCGAGCGCAGCACTTCCATCCCCTTGGCCTTGTTCTGCAGCTGCGACTTCTGATCTTGCTGCGACACAACGATGCCTGTCGGGATGTGCGTGATACGCACGGCGGAGTCGGTTGTATTCACACTCTGTCCACCGGGGCCGGATGAACGAAAGACATCGATGCGCAGCTCTTTGTCCTCGATGCGCACATCCACTTCTTCTGCCTCGGGGAGCACCGCGACCGTCGCGGCCGACGTGTGAATGCGCCCCTGACTTTCTGTCGCGGGTACGCGTTGAACCCGATGTACACCCGACTCCCAACGCAGCACACCAAACGCACCGTCGCCGAGCACCTTGAAAACCGACTCCTTGATCCCGCCGAGTGCACCGTCAGAATACGAGATCGGCTCGATGCGCCATCCGCGACGCTCGATAAAGCGGGTGTACATGCGCAACAGGTCTGCCGCGAAAAGCGAGGCCTCGTCACCGCCCGTGCCAGCACGAATTTCAAAGATCGCCGGACGGTCGTCGAGTGGGTCGCGGGGGATGAGCAGCGGAAGCAGCGCCTTCCCGAGCGCTTCACACTCGGCTTCCAGTCGTTCGACCTCGGCCTTGGCTTCGGTGGCGAACTCCGCGTCGTCGCCATTGGCCATCTCACGGGCGTCGCTGAGCTCCTCTTCGGCCTTGATGAGCCGGTTGGCCTTCACCACGACCTCCGACAGACGGTGGTGTTCGCGTCCGAGCGAGGCGAGACGCTGCGCGTCCTTGACCGTTTCCGGATCGGAGAGCAGCTGCTCGACTTCGCTTGCACGCCGTAACGCGTCGGTGATACGGTCGCGCAGATGGGTCAGCATGTGCGTGGCAAACGGCACAGCCGCAGTCCGAGACGAAACCGTGATGCGACCGCCAGCAGACTCGGCATCAAAAATGCACCAGATTGTGATTGGAGTCACCGCGGACGGTGCTCGCGACGGCATAGCCTGTCGCTGTAGATTGCAACTTGTCAGTAGTAGTGCAAAGCGGCGCTTTGCACTGACAACGCTGAAGATAGCCGAAGATACGTGCTTCACGATACCTATACTCGTCGACCACACGGGGCCGCAGGCTTCGAGGACAACGTCATGGTGACTTTCGGTACTACACCTCTCCGCTTCACGCCAAATACGATGAGCGTGTCGCTCGAACGGATAACGGACTTTCTGTCCACCGTGCCGCTCTTTCGCGAGCTCGATCGTGCGTCGGTGCGCGGGTTTGCCGAGCTCACCCGCGAGCAGAAATTTGCCAAGAACGCGGTGATTGTCAGTGAGGGCGACCCAGGGGACGCGCTGTATCTCGTGCGCTCTGGCGAGGTGAAAGTGTTGCTGATTGCTGAAGACGGACGAGAGGTCATCCTCGATGTGCTTGCTATCGGCGATCATTTTGGTGAATTGTCACTCATCGACGGGCGTCCCCGATCGGCCCATGTTGTTGCCACTCAACCGTCGGGTCTTCTGGTGTTGCGTCGCGCCGACTTTCGCCGCCAGGTCGAGCAGTCACCTCTCGTGGCGTGGGGGTTGATGGTAGAACTATCGCGTCGCCTTCGTCAGGCCGATGGCACGATCGGAAGCCTTATCCTGCTTGACGTTCCCGGGCGGGTCGCCAAGGTGTTGCTCGAACACGCCGGGGCTGGCGAACCGGCCGTATTGGTCAAGCAGCTCACGCATCAGACCATCTCGCAAATGATCGGAGCCAGTCGCGAAACAGTTTCGCGTGCGATGGCGGAATTTCAGGAAAAGGGGCTGATCTCGGTGCAGCGACGTCTTGTCACCATCGTCGACCGCGCCGCCCTTCAAGCCCGTTCGCGCCCACGGATTTAATGTCTGACGCGGAACTCGTTCGCGCCCGCATTCGCTTCTGGGGAGTGCGCGGCACGTGTCCGAGTCCGGGCGCGCACACCGTGCGATACGGAGGGCATACGTCCTGTGTCGAGGTACGTACAGCGAACGATGAGCTGATCGTGCTCGACGCCGGAACGGGCATGCGTGCCCTCGGTCAGTCGATCGAGAGCGAGATCGACAGCAGACCTGCGCATGTTTTCTTGTCGCATCGCCACGGTGACCACGTCTTTGGGATGTCGCAATTTGCGCCGACGATCGCTGGAATTCGGGACATCGTGCTGGCGTGCGGGAATGTGAGCGTAAGCGAGTTGCGGTCGTTCGTCAGCGCGTTGCTTTCACCGCCGCTCTTTCCGCCCGTCAACGGTCTCGCGAGGCGGCTCAGCTTTCTCGACTGGGACGTTGTCGAGGGCGTTCAGATTGGTACCGACTGTCGGGTGCGCGGCCTACCCGCGCGGCATCCGGGCGAAGCGACGGTCATCGTGGTCGAAGATGAACTGGGAAAGCTGCTCGCGTACGCACCTGACAATGAACTGGGCACGGGCGGCAGCGACGCCTCTGTTACCGCGTGGCGTGACGCGCTCGCTACGGCGCTTCGTGAAGTTCCAATCCTGATTCACGACGCCACGTATACCGACAATGAGATCGCGGCGCACGCAGGCTGGGGGCACTCCTCCGCGGAAGAGGCGACGCGTTTTGCCGTGGCGTGCAACGCGGGAGCACTGTTGCTCTTTCATCATCATCCCGATCGCTCGGACGACGATATCACGCAGCTTGTGATGCACTGTCGCGAGCTGGCACAGTCGCTCTCAAGCCCCCTGCGTGTGGATGCCGCGGCTGAAGGGTTGACGCTGGAGATCCGCCTGCGAGAAAGCCAAATGGAAAGCGCGTTCGTCAACTGACGCCCGTCCCGCTTTTGCCCCACGACTCGCTTCTTTCACATCGTTCCGCGTGACGCTACTCTATGCCGAGCCTTCACCTGGGATATTTCTATGCGTCAAACGTACCTCGCCCGCCTGGCACTCGCGGCCACCAGTCTCGTCGCGCTTTCCGTCGGCGCGCAGTCGTCGTCACAGAATGCGCCGT
>JAYUWD010000517.1:0-2891 GCA_043753735.1 Gemmatimonadaceae bacterium | reverse complement strand
CCGCCGATGTCACGGCGCGTGTGCATGGTGCAGATGCCGCGCGCGTGGCACAGGAAGTGTCAGCGCTGCTGTTCGAGAAGGGAGATCCGACGGGGTTGTCGGGGGCAGCAATTGATGCACTGCGCACGGAAATCCCCTTTGTGACGTACACACCGCCCGACGAACCCGGCGCCAATGATTCGTTTCTTCCAGCTGCCCCTGGTGGTGGTGTTGATGTCTTCGAGTGCCTGACCGCACTCGGCTTCGCGATATCGCGGGGCGCAGCGAAGCGCTTGCTCGAGCAGGGCGGTATCAGTGTGAACGGCACCAAACTTGGCGCGGCCGACAAGGTGATTGGGCACGAGCGATTGATCAGCGGCCGTCACCTGTTGATTCGGAAAGGCGCGCGCGACTACGGTCTGGTGCACGTCCCCGCGTAGCGGAGTCGCAACTAGCCGAGTGCCGGACTGGATTGGGTGGGTGCACCGCCGTAGCTGCCGATCGACGTCACGCGCAGGGTGAGCGAGTGCGCGAACGCGACAAACCCTACGGCACTTGCCAGTGCACGCGCGGCGATGTCGTTCCCGGCCAAGCGGCAAAAGGGGATCATCCCCTGATCGAGCACGTGCCGAGCGAGCGCGCGCAGCACGAGTCGACCGAACCCGCGGCGCCGATGCGTCGGAGCGACGACGACGCGGATACGCGCCATGTGGCCGACCGGGCGCGTCACAGACGCGACGGCAACGAGCACACCGCCGGACATCGCACCAACGCGATGGGGAGACTCATGAGCCCCGCCACCATCCTGCCAATCCTGCGGGCTGACCTCGTGCCGCAGCATGTCCATCACCGCCGGACGCGGATCGTACACGAGCGACGCAGGGACACGCGGCTCGACGGTCAACGTCTGATGATCCGCAACCGCGAGTGCTGCCGGTTCGTTCTCGACTTCTAGCCTGGCGTCTCGCAGTTGCACGGTTTCCCCGACATGCGTTTCAGCGCGGGTCATATCGAGCAACGACCGAAGCTCATCGGACTGGAGGTCGAAGTCACGTGAATCAGCGTTGGGCAGCGACACCAACCCGACCGAACCGCGCACGAACGTCATCACAAACGGCGCATCGGAGGTATCGCGCTCGTGCCAGTCAACGCGTTGGACTTCGAGGTATCCGACAGGACAGTCAAGAAGCAGCGCCCAGGAGCGCAATGCGTCGCTGACGCTTCGTGGGGCGAGCGACACGCGCAGGGCCTCCTCGGCGAACCGAGAGTGAAGGAGACGGACGGTGCAGAACAACGACTTTGAATAGTAACGAAATTCAACGGTCAACCGAAGTACCGTCAAGTCGGTTGCCGCTAGAGGCAACTCCGTGGGACGGGGCGACTTTTACAACTCGAGGACCCTGAGGACGTCGTCAATCTCCTCGATCGTGTTGTAGCAGTGCGGCGCGAACCGGATCATGCCTTCACGGTTGGAGTGTGTGACTCGGCTTTTTTTGAGACGAACGCTGATGTCGCCGATGTCTGCTGGCGCAAAGGCTACCACCCCCGAGCGTCGGTGATCACTCGGCGGTGTGACGAGTCGGATGTCAACTCGCGATTCGGCCCACTCCACAACACGCCGCGTCAGCGCTTGGATGTGGGCGGCCAGTGTCGGGACGCCGATTTCGAGGAGCATCGCGGTCGATGCGTTGGCGACCGCGAAATCATGGTAGGCCAAGGTCACCACTTCAAAGCGGCGCGCATCGGGGAAGAAGTCGAACTCGTATTCGGTGAGCCGGGTGTAATCGGTGGAAGCCCGCATGCAGGCCCAGCCGACATCGTGCGGTTCGATCGAGTCGATCAAGTCGCGACGTACGTAGACAAAGCCCGTACCCCACGGGCTCAGCTGCCACTTCTGCGCACCGCTCGCAAAGATGTCGACGTGAAGCGAGTGCAAATCGATTTCCCGGATGCCGCACCCCTGGATCCCGTCGACAATGAAGAAGACATCGTTGGCGCGACAGGCGTCGCCGATGCGTTTGAGATCGGCGACATACCCCGTGGCGAATTGCACCCATGAAATGACGACGGCAACGACGTCGGGGCGGCCGATCTTCTCCACCAGCAGATCTTCGTCCGGCAGCCCGTCCTTGCGCGGCACGAGTTCAAGCGAGATGCCGCGCGATGCCAACGCCTGAAACGGATAGACGCAGCTTGGGAACTCGCCGTCAAAGGTGAGCACGACACCAGGACGAAGCGGCAGCGCCCGCGCAGCGAGATTGAGCCCGTATGTCGTGTTGGGCATGAGTGCGATTTCATCCGCGTCGGCGCCAACCAATTGCGCGAACTGCACGCGTGATTGCTGCACGGTGTCCTGCATCAGTGCCATCGGAATATGGTGCGGTTGCGCGCGCAGGTCGCTCCACTTGGCCGCCGCGTCGACGGCCACTCTGGGCATCGGGCCCGTCGATGCGGCGTTCAGATACACGCCGGGGTCGTCCGCCATCCAGGCATATTCGCGAGCGCGCAGGGCGGCGACATCGATGATCGAGGGCGCTGATGGAATTGTGGTGGCAGTCATGGCAGCAGCGTTCTCAGAGTGGACGAGAGTGTCAGGTGCGAAGATTCGTCGCGCGCGGATCGAGCGCATCCCGGAGCGCGTCGCCGAGCAGGTTAAAACCGAGGACTGCCACACCGATCGCGAGACCGGGAGAGAGCGACGTCCATGGCGCGGAGCGGAGCTGCGAAAGGTCGCGGCCATCTGCAATCATCGAGCCCCAACTTGGTGTCGGCGGCTGCACGCCCAGTCCGAGAAATGAAAGCGCGGCTTCCGCCATGATCGCGCCGGCAATGCCGAGTGTGGCGGCGATGACAACCGGTGCGATGACGTTGGGGAGAATGTGTCGCGCGAGGATGCGTGGATCTCGCGCGCC
>JAYUWD010000516.1:0-2894 GCA_043753735.1 Gemmatimonadaceae bacterium | reverse complement strand
CCGCGTCGTGTTGCGGTCACCACGCGCCGACGTCGCGGCTACGACGTACCGGTACGCTATCGCGAACGACTCAGTGAAGGTGCGCGTGCCCGCAATGGTATGCCGTTGCTCGATGTGCTCACGGCGGCAGGACCGGACAGCATGTCGGTAGGTCAGGAATCAGGGGCGCCGGTTGTTCGCGAATACTGGCAATGTCTCAACGGTGACGGACAGCTCGTGCTGCTGTTCCGCGATGCCACACAGACAGTAAACGATGCAATCGATGAAGTAGTCAATGCGACAACGAGCGATACAGGCAGCAACGATACGATCAGCACAGCGCGTGGTCGACGCACGGAAAGCATCTGGTATCTGCATGGCTGGTGGGACTGATCCGTGTCTGATGCAACAAACGTCGGCTATGTCGAACTCCGTTGTCACAGCTCGTTCAGCTTTGGTGAAGGTGCCGTCTCGCCAGAAACACTTGCCATCCGCGCTGGGCAGCTGGGCTACACACAACTTGGTCTCACCGATTGTGCGGACCTTGGTGGTGTGGTGCGCTTTGTACTCGAGTGTCAGCGCCAGTGCATCAAACCCATTATCGGTGTGGAGCTCGTCGTCGACAGTCATCCGGCGGCATTTCTGGTGCGCGATGTGCAGGGTTATCGCAATGCGGCCGCACTGATCACGCGGGCACGATCGGGGCAGATCGATGCGTGGTCGCGTGACGATGCCGGGCGTGTTGCCGGTGCACCCACGCGCGGTCGTCCACAGCTGCGTTGGTGCGATATCGTCGAGCACAGTGCAGGGCTGATCGCACTCACCGGTCCATCGTCAGGGTTGATTGCCACCTTGCTGCGATCGGGCAAGCGCCTGGAGGCGACGCGTGTGCTGAATACATGGCGCGATGTCTTCGGTGATCGGTTCGCACTCGAAGTACAGTTGCATCATGCCGGTCGTGATGAAGAAGTTTTGGCCGGTGCATTGGTGGCATTGGCCGAGCGAAACAATGTGCGCTGGGTGGTAACCAACGATCCACGGTATGTCGATGACGCGAGTCGGTTGGTGCACAACGTGCTGGTCGCACTGCGACATGGCTGCACGATCGACGAGGCTACCGATCGCGGGCTGCTGCTGCCGAACGATGCGTGGACGCTGCTGTCGTCAACGGCCATGTCGACCCAGTGGCGCGGCCGAGAAGCCGGCCTTGAGGCAAGCGTCGAGCTCGCCGAGATGTGCGATTTCAATCTGGCCTGGATGCGTCCTCCGTTGCCGGACTTTCCCGTGCAACCGGGCAAGACGATCAAGACATGGCTTCGTGAATGTGTGATGACCGGCGCCGTCGAGCGATGGGGTGTGCTGTCAGCCGATGCGACCACCGCACAACAGACGCAACACGCCCGTCAGCAGAAGCAGCTCGAGCACGAACTCGATGTGATAAGTGGGCTTGGTTTTGATGGTTTTTTTCTTACCATGTGGGACGCCGTTTGCGAAGCACGCCGTCGTGGCATTCTCTGTCAGGGGCGTGGCAGTGCGGCCAACAGTGCCGTCGCGTATTGCCTGGGCATCACCGCGGTCGATCCGGTGCTGCACGGTTTGCTTTTTGAGCGCTTTCTTTCTGCGGCGCGCACCGATGGCATGACTGAAGCTCCGGATATCGATCTTGATATCGAACACGATCGACGCGAAGAGCTGCTTGATTACATGTACGCGCGGTACGGACGCGCACACGCCGCAATCACCGCCGTGACGCAACAGTATTCTGCATCGACGGCAGTGCAGGACACGTTTCGCGCGTACGGCGTGCCGCTTGAGCAGATGCACGCACTGTCCAAGCGTGTCCATCGCTACGAACCTGCGCGCGGCGCGGAGATGTTGCGCGAGGGACTGGCGGCCACACATGGTCTCGATGTCACGACGCCGCGTGGCGAAGCGATGTTGCGCGCCGTCGCTGCCTTTGAAGGGCTGCCGCGATTGCGCTCGACACATCCTGGTGGATTTGTGCTGTCGTCACAACCGCTGGGGCATTATTGCCCCGTCGAGCCCACCACGATGGGGCGCACCATCGTGCAATTCGACAAGGACGATCTCGATGCGCTTGGCATTCCGAAATTCGATTTCCTCGGACTTGGCGCGCTGAGCATGGTGCGTCGTGCATTCGATGTGATTGAACAGCGCACCGGTGTGCGTCCGGAAATGTACAAACTTCCTCAAGACGATCCAAAAACGTTCGAGATGATTTCGAATGGTGATACGATGGGGATGTTCCAGATCGAAAGTCGCGCACAGATCTCGTCGCTGGTGCAGACGCGTCCTGAATTCATGTATGACATCGTCGTACAGGTCGCACTGATTCGCCCCGGCCCGATCGTCGGCAAGTTTGTGCATCCCTACACCGATCGTCGTCGTGGTCGCGAAGTCGTTCGTTATCCTGGTGGTCTCGAAGAGCTGCTCGCGCCCATTCTCGGACGTACACAGGGCATTCCGATTTTCCAGGAACAGGCGATGGCGATCAGTGTGGTGCTTGCCGGCTACACAGCCGCCGAAGCGGATGCACTTCGGCGCACCATGGGACATGCGCGCAAACAGACACGACTGGCTGGTGCGCTGGAAAAGTTGCGCGCAGGCATGGTGGCAAAAGGCATTCAGGAAGACGTTGCGACACAGATTGCCGACGACATGCGCATCTTCGGCAACTACGGTTTCCCTGAATCACACGCATGGTCGTTTGCACTGATCGCGTATGCTACAGCGTATCTCAAGGCACATCATCCAACCGAGTTTCTGCTTGGCTTGCTCAACGCACAGCCGATGGGCTTCTACTCGGTCGCAAGTCTGGTGCACGATGCGCGGCATCACGGTGTGGAAGTGCGACTGCCGTGTCTCGCGCATGGTTGCTCGCAGTGTACCACCGA
>JAYUWD010000515.1:0-2896 GCA_043753735.1 Gemmatimonadaceae bacterium | reverse complement strand
GGATCTCGATGGAAGGGACGCTGCATCGGGATGGCGGCGCACGCGACCTGCCGCCAGGCACGCGAGTCATCACGGCGGGCACGATGCGCGGTACCCTCCTGGTCGACCGCGACCGCGCATGGATCGTCGACGCGCGCACCACGATCGATGTGCAATCCGATGTCTCCCCCGGGCCGTCGCCGCCGGTGCAATTGGACATCCGAATTCAGCAGCGTGTGCGAGTGAAATAGCGGCTCAGCACGCGGGTGTGCAAAACGCGTCATCTGCAGGGTCGAGTCGCTAAACTTCGTGGATGCGTCTCGTCCACCTTTCCGATCTGCACCTCGGCTTCCGGCAGTATCAGCGGCTGACCCCCGGTGGCATCAATCAGCGCGAGGTGGATGTGGGGGACACCTTCCAGCGCGCGATGCTGCAGATCGCCGATCTCGAACCCGATGTGATTGTCGTTGGTGGGGATGTGTTTCACACCGTGCGGCCCTCCAACCCTGCAATCATACGAGCATTCCGAGCGTTTTCCATGCTTCGAACTCGGTTGCCCGAAGCGATCATCGTGATGGTGGCCGGCAACCACGACGCGCCGCGAACATCCGACACTGGCTGCATTCTCCGTCTCTTCCGAGAGCTCGATATTTCGGTCGTTGACACGAAAGCGGAAACGTTGACATTCGCATCGAAGTCACTGTCGGTGCTGGCGGTCCCTGACGTTCCCGGACTCGACCGCCCGCTGCTGCGTCCGCCCGAGGGATTCAAGTACAACGTGTTGTTGATGCATGGTGAAATTGAAGGTGTGTTGCCCGCGCATCTGGCGCAGTCCGAGCGGGCAGCGATCGAGGTACCAATCAAGTCGCTGCACGCCGACGAGTGGAGCTATGTCGCACTCGGCCACTATCACGTCTATCGGGAAGTTGCACCGCGCGCGTACTACAGCGGGTCGCTCGACTACACCAGTTCGAATCCGTGGGGTGAACTGAAAGAAGAGCGCGAGAACAGCGTGCCGGGCAAAGGCTTCATCGAGCACAATCTGCACACCGGCGCGCATCGATTTCATCCGGTCACTCCATCGCGCCCACTGCTCGATCTCGATGCGATCGATGCCAGTGACATGGGCGCTCCCGAAGTCGATTCGGCGCTGCGTGCGCGTGTAGCCAGTGCCGCCGGTGGAATCGACGATCGTGTGGTACGTGCCGTCGTGCGCAACGTACCGCGACACATCGTCCGCGAACTCGATCATGCCGCGCTGCGGGAGTATCGTCGTCGCGCGATGCACTTTCATCTCGACACCCGTCGCCCCGAACCGCTGCGTCGAAAGAGCAGTGGCGAAGGCGCCCCCGGTCGGCGCGCCACGTTGCCCGAACTTGTGCAGGAACGCTTGCAGGAGCGCGTGATTCCGTCCGACCTCGATCGCGACACGCTTGTCAGCATGGGGCTGCGCTATCTGCAGCAGGCCGAAGACGCCGCCACCGCATCAATGCCTGTGGTAGACTGATGAACGTTCCGCTTCTCAAGACGGTGTCCGATGCGCCACGAGCGCGCACGTGAAGTTGCTTTCGCTGCGATTGCAGAATTTCCGCCAGCACGCCGACACTCGACTCACGTTCGACACCGGACTGACCGGTATCATCGGCCCGAACGGCTCGGGAAAGTCCACACTGCTCGAAGCGATTGCCTGGGCGCTGTACGGCAACTCCGCTGCGCGCGGCACACGCGACTCCATCCGATTTACACGCGCGGCGCCACGCGCATCGGTACGCGTGGAACTGGAATTCGAGCTTGCAGGACATCGCTATCGTGTCGTGCGCGGACTCACCAGCGCCGAATGCTTTCTCGACGGTGGTGAGACCCCGATCGCGAACACGATCACCGGTGTGACCGAACTGCTGCAGCGTCGGCTTGGCATGACGCGCAGTGAATTCTTTCACACCTATTTCACGGGACAGAAAGAGCTTGACGTAATGGCGGCGCTTGGTCCTGCTGATCGTGCCCGTTTTCTGTCGCGCGTACTTGGCTACGATCGCATCAGCAGCGCGCAGGAGCTGGTGCGCGAAACGCGGCGCTCGCTTGTCGCCGAAGGCAATGGGCTCAAACAGGGGATGCCGGAAAGTGAATCGGTCATGCGCTCGGTCACGGACGCCCAAACGCGATTGATGTACGCGCGTGCGCGCGCCGCCGACGCAGACGTCACGCGGAAGGCGGCGGTGTTGCGTCTGGCGGAGCTCACGCCCAAGTGGACCGACGCTCAGGCCGAACGCGACCGGTTGCAGAAGGTCCTCGCGGAATTGCGTGTCGCCGAAAACGATGTCGTGAACTACTCACGTGATCTCGACCGACTCGGGCAGGAAATTGTGGCGATCGAAGCAGCGCAGCGGGAACGCGCGCCGATGCTCGCAGCGCTGGCGCCGTTGACTGCGCTGCGCCAGGAGCTGTTGTCGATGGAAGCGCTGGCAACCGCCGAAGCAAACCGCCAGGCGTTGCTGGAGCGCGAACGTGGGCTCGCAGCTGACGATGTGCGGCTTCTGGAGCGCGCCGCCAAACTCGAGACTGCGCCCACGCTCGAAGTCGAAAGCCAACGTCAGCTTGCCACCGCGCGCGCCACGCTCGTTGCCGTCGAGCAATCGCTCGAAGGGGAACGCACGGCGTGGGTGCGCGATCGGCAGGAAGCCGAAACACGACTCGAAGCGCTCCGCACGCAATACACCGATCTCGCGCAGCAACGCGACACGCTCAAAGGACTGGGCGAAGTGAGTCCTTGCCCAACATGCGGCCGACCGCTTGGCGCGTCGTATCGTGGTGTGCTCGAGCTGTTGTCGGAGCAAGTCGATACGGTACAAATCGACGGCAACTACTATCGTCAGCGCGTCGAGCAACTCAAAAAGACACCGGACGGCCTTGAGACGCT
>JAYUWD010000514.1:0-2897 GCA_043753735.1 Gemmatimonadaceae bacterium | reverse complement strand
GCGTCGTTGGTGTTGCGCCATGGCCAAGGCGAGGTAGTGTCGCAAGCAGCACGCGCACCGTGTCGCCTTCCTTCATGGACTGCACCTCTTTCGCGCGCGGCCCATATGCGGAAAGCACCGCGCCATTGCTGGGGATCGTCGACCCCGATGTCGCCAAGACTGTGCCGCGTCGCAGGTACAAGAGCGTGTCGCCGCGATGGCCGACAGACAACAACTGCGCCTCTGCGATGGCGATGGTCGTATCGCGTGCAGCGTCGGGATCTGCGCTGCGCGGAACCCCGGGCGACGCACTGCTGCCGGGTGTTTGTGCGCCAAAACGTGGCGTGTAGAGTGAGGTTCCTTCGTATCTGCCGCCAGAACGCGCGTTCACCGTCATCAGCGGTATGATCACGCCACGATTCCAAACTTTTCCGTCGAGAATGAATCGATCGATGTATGGTTGACGCGCGCCATCCATCGCAAACTGCACATGCGGATTGTCGTACGTGTCAAAGGGCGAATCAGTCACCTTGAGACCTTTCCACCACTCGCCGTCCAAAATCTGGTTATTCTCGTTCTCGCCGGTTCCGATGTCAAAAAAGTCTGCGTTTATGGCAGCCAGAATCTGTTCTTTTACCGACGAGGAACGACGTACCATCTCCGTCGGCCGCTCACGCCCTTGCAGCTGCTGGCGTGCGCGCACGGGGCGCAGTTCGATCTCCGCGCGTCGAAGATCGATGCGAATAACGTGCACGTTCCACGGCCCGCGGGGGTCGACGGAATGTGCGTAGCCGACGCCGAGCGCCAGTTGGCGCGTTGAGGTGGACGATGCGACCTGGGCTTCCAACGCAGCCGGCACCCCAAGCATCGTCAGCGTGATGGCGGCGAGCAGGTGAGACGTATGGCGCATGCGGCGCGTGACGAACCGTGAGGAGCGGTGCATGTCGGTGGTTAGTATTAGCAGGTTCAAATCTGCGAGGCACATACTGCCGCACATCATATCTCCCAAAACCTTTTAGAGAGACGGTCGTCATGCATACCCTGTTTAAGCGCCTGCTTGTTGTCGCATCGTGCGCTGCGATGCTCAGCCGGCCAGCACTTGCCCAGAATACCATCACCCTCGAAGGCTCCGTCAAGGGTGATGGCGCACCAATAGCCGGTGCTCAGATCACGGTCGTGAACACTGCGACGCGCGAAGCACAACGAACACTGACGCGTGCCAGTGGAGAGTTCCGCGTGCTCGGTCTTTTCTCGGGGCAGTATACGGTGAATGTGAAGGCGATCGGCTTTCGGCAGAGCACCGACACCGTGAATCTGGCGATCGGGCAGCGTGCACGTCTCGAATTTTCGCTTCAGAAAGGTGCTGCTGAACTCGAAGCACAAACGGTCACCGCTGAACGCGTGAAGCAGGTTGAAGTGCAGCGCATGTCGGTGTCGGCACCCGTCATGAAGGAAGAGATCGAGAATCTGCCGCTCAGCTCGCGTGGCATCATGAACCTGGCCGGCATAGCGCCGGGCATCAAGACGTACGCGCCGCAGTCGGGACGCACGCTCCCATCGGGTGGCGCCGCGCCCGACCTTCGCTTCTTCAACGTCTACATGGACGGTGTCGAGATGAAGAGTCTATTCAACGGCAACATCGTCGGCCTTGGTCAGACCGGATCGCCACTACCGCAGGAAGGTCTCGAAACGTTTCGTGTGTACGTGAACCCGTATGACGCAGAGTACACGCGCGCCGGCTCGTACGTCATCAGCGCCGAGAGCCGTCGCGGTACCAACAAATTTCAGGGTTCGGCGTTCGGATTTTTCCAGAACAAGGCGATGACTGCGCGCAATGCGTTTTTATCCGCAGCTGCACCCACACCCAACTATGGCCGCACCCAAGCGGGCTTCAATCTTCGCGGCCCGCTGGTCAAGGATAAGCTGTTCTTCGCAACCAGCTACGAACTTACGGCCACCGATTTCTATCTCGACGTGAACCCGGTGAGTGGTACGAACTGGGGCAACTACAAGGGCTCGTTCATCGCCCCCAACAAGAATCATTCGTCGTACACGCGCCTGACCTGGGTGCAGAGTCCGCGCACGACGTATGACGCCATGCTTTCGGCGCGCTTCCTTCGCGGTGAAGGCAACTTCGGCGGCCGAGTTTCACAGGACGGTGGCATATCGCAGAAATATGAGATCTATACCGGCCAGCTGCGTCAGCGCTACATCTCGAAGGGCGGCAACCTTGTGAACGAGGCCAGTCTGCAGGTCGTGAACTGGAATCACAACGAGGCGCCACTCAAGCCGGGGCCGCAGTTCACGTATCCGGGGATCATTACCGGCACGTCGGGCTTCCCGCTCATCCTCAAGGAAACGCACCTGCGACTCGTCGATCGCGCCACGATGAACATCGACAACGGTTCGGGCTCGCACGTGATCAAGTTCGGCGTGGAGTTGAGCAGCATCGCGGCTACGCAAAACCAGCCCAACAACACCAACGGTTCGTTCAATTTCCTCACGGACACTTCGTCGTTGCCGAATTTGGCATCGATCGCGGTGGGATTCACCGATCCGAACGGCACCTCCGATGCCATCGCCAATGCGACGGGCTACACGACCGGCCTGTACATCAACGACGAATGGCGCATCAAGCCCAACTTCACGTTATCACTCGGCCTGCGTCACGACGTCGAATTGAACACGATGAACAACGACTATACGGTGCCGTGGGCGAGTGATCCGATTCTGCAGGGTATTCCGGAGCTCAAGAACTATTTGAATACCGGCAACCGAAAGAATCAGCTCGGCAACATCTCGCCGCGCGTCTCGTTCTCGTGGGACCCGTTCAAGAGCAACAAGACGTTCGTGCGCGGCGGCTTTGGCATCATCTACGATCGCGTCACGAGCTTCATGGGTTTTCAGGAGCGCCGCAA